>NZ_JBHYIG010000112.1:0-27709 GCF_042740015.1 Streptomyces sp. NPDC059037 | reverse complement strand
CCGGGCGGGGGGGGGGGCGGGGGGGGGGGGGGGGGCGGGGGCGCGCCCCCCCCGGGGGCGTGGGGGGGGGTGGGGTTGCGGCCCTCCCCCCCCCCCCCCACCAAAAGGGGTGAACGGCCGTAACTTTCCCGTGCCGGTTGCGTTCCGTCGCGCTAGGGCACGCCGAAAGCGCTTTTCAGCTACGGAGAGTCATGCTGCGGCCAGCTCCCTGCGGGCCGTGCGGCGGCGCGCCGCCGCGTCCGGGTCGAGTGCGGGGACGGCCGCCAACAGCTGTCTGGTGTACGCCTCCTGGGGCGCGCCGTACACCGCGTCGACGGTGCCGGACTCGACGATCCGCCCCTGCCGCATCACCGCGACCCGGTCGCTGACCTGGCGGACGACCGCCAGATCGTGCGCGATGAAGACCAGCGCGAGCCCCAGTTCTCGCTGCAACTCGGCGAGCAGGGCCGTCACTTGGGCCTGGGTCGTCACGTCGAGCGCCGACACCGGCTCGTCGCACACGATGATCCGCGGCTCGGCGGCGAGGGCCCGCGCGATCCCGACGCGCTGCCGCTGGCCGCCGCTGAACTCGTGCGGATAGCGCCCGTAGTGCGCCGGATCGAGCCCGACGCGCGCCATCAGGTCCCGCACGCGATCGCGCACCGCCGGCTCGTCGCGCCCGCCCCGTGCGCGCAGCGGATCGGCGATGGACTCCCCCACGCCGCGCCGCGGGTTGAGCGAGGAGACGGGGTCCTGGAACACCATCTGCACATCGGGACGTACGCCATGACCTGCGGAGCCCGCGTGGCGGATCTCCCCGGCCGTCGGTTCGAGGAGCCCGACCAGCATCCGCCCGAGCGTCGTCTTGCCGCTGCCGCTCTCGCCCACGACGCCGAGCGTCTCGCCCCTGCGGATCGTGAGCGAGACGCCGTCCACGGCGGCGAGCGCCCGCTTGCCGCGCCCGAACTCCCGCCGCAGACCGACCGCTTCGAGTACGACGTCGCCCTCCGCGCGGGAGACCTCCGAGCGGGAGACCTCCGAGCGCGGCGCGTCGACGCGAGGCACCGCCCCCAGCAGCTCCCGCGTGTACGGCTGCGCGGGCGCCCCGAGCACCTCCCGCACGGGCCCGTGCTCGACGGCCCGCCCGTGCCGCATGACCAGGACGTCGTCGACGCTCTCCGCCGCGACGCCCACGTCATGGGTGACCAGGAGCAGCCCCATCCCCGTCTCGGCCCGCAGCGAGTGCAGCAGGTCGAGGATCTGGGCCTGCACGGTGACGTCCAGGGCGGTCGTCGGCTCGTCGGCGACCAGAAGCCGGGGCTCGCAGGCCAGCGCCATGGCGATGAGCGCCCGTTGGCGCATGCCCCCGCTGAACTCGTGCGGCCGGGAGCGCGCCCTGCGCGGCGCGTCCGCGATGCCCACCCGGTCGAGGACGTCGACGGCACGCGCGCGTGCCGCCCGCCGCGAGGCTCCCGTGTGGACGCGGTACACCTCGGCGATCTGGTCGCCCACCGCGTAGTACGGGTCGAGGGACGACAGCGGGTCCTGGAAGACCATCGCCGCCTTTCCGCCCCGCAGCCGCCGCAGTTCCTCATCGGACGCTTCTTGTACGTCGATGCCGCCGACCTGCACCGTGCCGCCGACGTCCGCTCCGGTGCCCCGGTGCAGCCCGAGCAGCGCGGAGGCCACCGTGCTCTTGCCGGACCCCGACTCGCCGACGAGGCCGAGCGCGGCGCCCTCGGCAAGCGTGAAGGAGAGCCGGTCCACGGCGCGCGTGTCCCCGAAGTCGACCACCAGGTCCGTCACTTGAACCAGGCTCATGACAGGACCACCCTTCGGTCGG
The DNA here is from genome assembly GCF_042740015.1 of Streptomyces sp. NPDC059037. Lineage (NCBI taxonomy): Bacteria > Bacillati > Actinomycetota > Actinomycetes > Kitasatosporales > Streptomycetaceae > Streptomyces > Streptomyces sp. NPDC059037. Next base: position 25,887 of record NZ_JBHYIG010000112.1, on the reverse strand, counting down.
CCACCGCGTACAGGACGTCCGCGACGGCATTGGCGAGCACCACGAAGAAGCCGGTCACCAGGACCATGCCGACCACGACGGGCAGATCGACGACGCGCACCGCGTGCACGAGTTCGCGCCCCATGCCGGGCAGGCCGAAGAGCGTCTCGCTGAGCACGGCGCCGCCGAACAGCGTCCCGAAGTCGTTGGCGCTCAGCGCGATGACCGGAGCGACCGCGCCCCGCAGCGCATGCCTGCCGATGATCGAGCGCTCCCCGACGCCGTACGCGCGGAAGGTCCGCACATGGTCGTCGGCGAGAGTCTCCAGCATCGAGGCGCGGGTCAGGCGCGCGTACTTGGCGGCCTCGATCAGCGCGAGGGACAGCCACGGCAGGAGCAGGTTCCAGGCCCACTGCTGAGGGTCGTCGGTGAACGCGACGTACTGCGGGAAGGGCAGCAAGGCCAGCTGGCCGCAGACCACGATCATCAGCAGCAGACCGATGACGAAGACGGGCGTGGCCATGCCGGCGAGCGTGACGGCGGTCAGGACGCGCTCGGTGACCCGCCCGCGCCGCCAGGCGGAGAGCACACCCGTGCCGACCCCGAGGATCAGCCACATCACCATGGCGCCGAGCGCGAGCGACCCGGTGACCGGCAGCTTCGCCAGGATCAGCTGGGTGACCTGCTGGTCGCTCTGGTAGGAGAGCCCGAGGCAGGGGGCGTCGCAGTGCTCGACGCTCGTACCGGTCGAGTAGTCCTGGCCGACGAAGATGCCCTGCAGGAAGTCCCAGTAGCGGACGTACACCGGATCGCCGAGCCGCAACTGCTCGGAGACCTGCGCCACTTGGCCCGGCGAGCAGCGCGGACCGCAGGTGATCTGCGCGACGTCGCCGGGAGCGACGTAGAAGACGGCATAGATGATCACGGAGATGGCGAACAGCGTGACGACGGCGCCCGCCGAGCGCCGCAGCAGGAAGCCGGTCATGCCTTGCCCTCCCGCTTGCGCCCGGTCCCGATCCGCAGCCGCGACGCGGCGCGCGGGTCGAGCGCGGTCCGCACCCCGTCCCCCAGGACGGTCAGCGCGAGCACGGTCACGAACAGCGCCCCCGCCGGAAGCAGCAGATACTGCGGCGCGGCTTGGTACCAGACGTCGGCCGAGGTCAGCATCTGCCCCCAGGACGCGGTCGGCGGTTTCACGCCGACGCCGAGGAAGGACAGCGCGGCCTCCACGGTGATGTTCATCGGGACGAGCAGCGCCGCGTAGGTGATGACGGGGGCGGCGAGTCCGGGCAGGAGTTCGCGGCGCGCGATGCGCCAGGTGCTCCAGCCGCTGAGCCGGGCGGCGGCCACGTAGTCGAGCTCCTTCAGGGTGATGGTCTGCGCGCGCACGATCTTGGCTGTGCTGCCCCAGGCGACGAGCCCGATGACCAGGGCGACCAGGACGGGGCGCGGGAAGCCGCTCGGCACGATCGCCATCAGGGCGAGCGAGAGGACCATCAGCGGCATGGAGACGATGACGTCGGTGGCGCGGCTGAGCACCTGGTCGACCCAGCGGTTGCCGAGCCCGGCCGTGATGCCGATGCCGACGCCGAGCAGCACCTGAACCACCGTCGCGCCGAGCGCGACGCCGAGGGAGACCCGCGCGCCGTACACGAGACGGGCGAACAGGTCGCGCCCGGTCTGCGGTTCGACGCCGAGCCAGTGCTCGGCGCTGATCCCGCCGAACGAGCCGATCGGCACACCGCCGCGGCCGGAGTCGATGAGGTCGGGGTGGTACGTACGGGGATCCTGGCCCTCGATGGCGGTGAGCAGCGGCGCGGCGAGCGCGACCAGGACGAGCAGCGCGACGACGGCCGCCGCGACGAGGGCGGCACGCTGCGCACGCAGCCGCCGCCAGAACTGACGGGCACCGGAAGCCGGGGCGGGCGCCTGCGCACCCGTCCCCGCCTCCAAGGCCAACAGGGCCTCGCTCATGGTGAGTCGACCGTTCGCCCTACTTGACCGCGACCTGGGAGATGTCCAGGACACCCGTCCAGTCGCTGATCACGATGTTCTTCACGTCCTTGCCGTACAGACGCTTGTAGACCGGGTGGAAGAGCGGCACGGTCAGCGCCTGCTCGCCGATCTTCTTGTCGAGGGCGCCCCAGCGCTTGGCCGCGGCGTCCAGGTCGGTCAGCTTGTTGATCGCGTCGATCTCGTCGTTGACCGACTTGTCGTCCAGGAAACCGGTGTTGAAGTTGGCGCCGTCCTTCACGATCTGCCGCCCGTCGAAGATCGGGGCGAGGAAGGGACCGCCGGAGGGCCAGTCGGCGCCCCAGTGGGCGAGGAAGAGACCCGGCTCGTCCTTGGCGCTGTGCACCTTGTCCTTGTAGTCGTTGTCCTCAAGGCCCTCCAGCCTGACCTTGATCCCGGCCTTCTTCAGGGCGTCCTGGACCGCGGTGGCGATCTCCGGGCTCGTCTCGAAGTCCTTGGCGTTGGAGTGGGTCAGCGTGATGGTGAGCCCGTCCTTGTGACCGGCTTCCTTCAGGAGCTCCTTGGCCTTCTTCGGGTTTCCGGCCTTGCCCGCGGGGAAGTGGTCGTACTTCGTGTATCCGAAGGACTTCTGGTTCGGCAGATACGTCGTCGCGGGCTCGGCGAGCGAGGAGCCGCCGGCGGCGTTGACCACGGAGGAGCGGTCGACGGCGTACGAGATGGCCTGACGCACCTTCGGGTCGTCGAAGGGCTTCACCTTCGGGTTGAAGGCGAGGTAGTTGGTGTATCCGAAGTGCCCGGTGCCGACGCGCGATGCGAGGTCCTTGTCGCCGGTGACCTTGGCGAGTTCGGCGGGGCCGAGGTTCGTGTCGGTGGTGACGGCGGCGGCGTCCTCGCCCTGTCCTGCCGAGAGCCGCTGGTTGATGACGGACGGGTTGAGCCCGGACCGCACATCGATCTTGTCCGGGTAGGCCTTGCGCTCGGGGTCGGTCTTCGCCGACCAGTGCGGGTTGCGCTCCAGGGTGAGCCGCTCGCCGTCGTTCTCGTTCTCGACGACCTTGTACGGCCCCGAGGAGACCGGGTGCTCCTCGTACTTGGTGCCCTTGTCCTTGCTCTTCGGTACGGGCGTGAACTGCGTCTGGGTGGCCAGGTACGGGAACTCGCCCTCGGGCTTGTTCAGATGGAAGACGATGGTCCGCTCGTCGGGCGTCTCGATCGACTTCAGGCCCTTGCCGCTCTTGTCCTTGTAGGGCCCGGCGTACTTGTCGCCGCCGATCAGCCAGTCCCTCAAGTACGGCGCGCCACCGGAGAGTTCACCGGCGAAGGACCGCTCGATGCCGTACTTGATGTCGGCGGAGGTGATCGGCGAGCCGTCCTCGTACTTGAGGCCCTTCTTCAGGGTGTACGTCCACACCGTGGCGTTCTTGCTCGGCCTGCCGAGGTCGGTGGCGAGGTCCGGGACGACCTCCGCGCCCTTGGCGCCGTCCTCCCGGTTGCGGGTGGTCAGCGTACGGAAGACCAGCGAGGGGACGTTGCCGCCGCCGGAGGTGTAGAGCCTTGCGGGGTCGAAGTCGACCTGCGGGGCGCTGTTGAGGACGGTGAGCGTGCCGCCCTTGGCGGGCTTGCCGTCGGCGCCGCCGCTCCCGGCGTCGTTGCCCTCGGGGCCCGCGCAGGCGGCGGCGCCCGCGGCCAGGACCAGGCTGACGGATGCCGCTGCCACGCGGCGGGCTATGACGGACGGTTGACGCATGGGAAACGACCTCTCGGAGAATCGAGCAGGGGAATGAGCGGTGGAAATGAGCAGAGCTCGCCCCGGGGTCGCCGAAGAGGGTCAGGACCTGAGAAAGGTCATGAGAATGCAAGCGACGCACGCGCCAGGGGCGGGCGTCAGCAACAGTGAATGTCGGACACGCAGTGCGCGGTCACGCCAAAGAGCGCCAGCTCAAGGGCGGCGCGCGAGGAGGCGTGACGAGGCGACATGCGGAGAAATATGAACGAACTTGTCGCGGATGTCAAAGCCGCCGAGCACGGCACGACCGCACGCCGATCGCTTCCGTCTCAACTCTTGGGAAACGCCCAGGGGTTGGCCTTGCACTTGATTCCGTCGTGGTCGAGGAACTTGGTCTGCTGCTGCATGACCGGGGCGAGTTCGCCGTTCTTCGTGCAGTCGACGTGATTGAAGCCGAGCCGGTGGCCGACCTCGTGGTTGATCAGCATCTGGCGGTACGGGTGGATGCGGTCGCCGTACGTCTTGGCGCCCTGCGCCCATCGATAGGCATTGATCATGACGCGGTCGGTGGCCGCGGAATCGCAGGACACGTTCTGTTCCAGCGTGTCGAGCCCCGACTTGGCGCACCATTTCGCCGTCGTGCCGGGACTGGCCAGCGTAATGACGAAATCGGGCTTCCCCGAGGAGATCCGCTCGAAGGTCCGGCCGCCGCTGTGCGCCCAACTCCGGTCGTCGTTCAGGGTCTTCTGCACGGCCGCCGCGAACAGCTCGCCGTCCAGGCCCATCCCCTTCTCGACATCGACGCGGTAGCGGAACAGCTGCCCCTTGCCCGGCGCCTTGTCGAATCCCGCGATCGCGTCGAAGTCACCGGAGGCGGTGAGCTTCGCGTCGAGCGGGTACTTCGCGGCCATCTTCGTCTCGTACGTCGCCGGGGCGGCGTCAGGAGGAGTGGGACGGTCGTCCGAGCGGGACGCCGGGTCGTCGGCCTCGCGCTTCTCCTTGCCCTGCGCGGCCTCGGCCTTGGAGGCCGGGTCCTTGGGTCCTTCGGCCACCTGACCTGCCACGACCACGGCGAGCACGGTCGTGACCGCGGCGGCCGCGATGCCGGTGAAGGTGCGGCCCTTGCCGCCCTTGCCGTCCCGCTCGTCGCCGTCGTCGACGCCGTCGGACCCGCCGATCCCGCCCGCCCCTTCGGACCAGAGGTCGCCGTGGGCGTCCTCCTCCGCGTCGACCGCGCGGTCCCAGTCGGTGACGGAGGCGTACGGATCGTGGGGTGCCCGCATGGGCGGTATGCCTGCCGTGCCGGGGGCGCCCGGCGCTGCTCCTGGCGCTCCCGGTGCTCCCGGTGCTCCCGGCGCTCCCGGCGCGAACAGGTCCTCGTCCACGAACTCGTCGCCGAACGCGTCCACGTACTCGCGGCGCGGCCCCTGCGCGTACGGCGCGGTCCGCGTGCCCGGGACCCCGTACGAGGCCCCTATCCGCGAACCGGTGCCCCAGCCGCCGCCCGGCTCACGCTGCTCGGGGTGACCGCCGCGGACGTGCGGCACGCCGTGCGGAGGCGTGGCCTGCGGGACGCCGTGCGCGGGAGTGGTGTCGACCGGCGGGCCCACACGCCTGCGCCGCCCGGTGCCGGGCCCCGGCGGGCGCGCTCCCTGTGCCGGCGGATTACCGGTGCTGCTCGCGCTGCTGCTGTTGTCTGCGAGGTCGGCCGAACCCCGGCGGCTGTGACGTCCCACGTGCCGCCTCAGCTCCCCGAACCCGCGTCGCCGGTATCGCCCAACTCGCCGGTGTCCACGAGCAGTTCACGGAAGGCGTTGGCCACCGTGTCCGGATACTCCATCATCGCCACATGCCCCGCGTCCGGCAGCGTGAGCAGCCGTGAGTCACGGAACGCGGCGGCCGCCTTGCGGGCCATCCGGTACGAGACGAGCAGATCGCGGCCGCCGTAGACGAGCAGCGTCGGCGCCAGCACCCGCTCGGCCTGTCGCCACAGACCGTGCTGGCCGCCCAGCGTGTACGCGTTCACGACGCCGCGCGCCGAGCGCGTCATCGCGTCCCACATATACGGCAGCGCGAGCCTGCGCTCCATCTCGCGGACCGCCGCGGCGAAACCTTCCGGCGTGATCCGGGCCGGGTCGCCGTAACAGAGCGCCATGACACCGCTGACCCGCTGCTCGGCCGTCCAGTCCTTGGTGAGCTTGGTGAACAGGCGCGCGACGCCGGGCACCGCGAGCAGCCCGGTCGGCACCGCCGTGCGCTGCACCCGCAGCTCGGGCAGTGCGGGGGAGATCAGCGTGAGCGTCCGTACGAGGTCGGGGCGGACCGCGGCGACGCGGGTGGTGACCGCGCCGCCCAGCGAGTTGCCGACCAGGTGGACGGGGCCGCGGTCGCTCGCGTCCAGGTAGCGGATGACCGCGCGCGCGTGGCCCGTGACCGAGTAATTGCCGTCGTCGGGCGGCGGCGAGTCCCCGAACCCGGGCAGATCCAGCGCCTCGCAGTCGACGACGGACTCGACCAGTGGCATCAGCGCCGACCAGTTCTGCGAGGACCCGCCGAGCCCGTGCACGAACAGGGCGGGCGGCAGCCCTTCGCGGACGGCAGGCCTGGAACGTACGGAAAGCGTGAGTCCGGGAAGGCCGACCGAGTCGAGCCGCTCGCCCGCCGCGACGCCGACGGCACCCGGCTTGGGCCCGACGGCGGCGGCGAGCACGTGCGGCAACTCGGTCGAAGACATGCGGGCAATGTTACGAGACGATCACGCGGTGGTTCGTGTGTTCGCCGTCACAGATCCGGCCGATGTCATGGGGAGATCGCGTAGCGCCTGGTTCGGCAGTCTCCTAGGCTCATAGGAGAGGGGCTCATAGAAGAGGGCGAACAGGGCACTCGCACCACTAGTAGTGCGCTAGGGAAGAGAGTGACGATGACCGTCGACCCGTCCGACCCCGACACCTTCGAGGTCGAGGAGTCCGAGAGCAGCGCCGAGACCCCCGAGACCGACGCCGCCGAGCAGCACACCGACCTCGCCCCGAGCCAGGACGACTCCCTCCAGGGCGCCGACCAGGACGCGGCCAACGAGGCGGACCTGGCCGAACAGGCCCGCGTCGTCACCATCGACGAGGACGACTATCGCTGACCTGCCCGTGTTTGCCCTGCTACGCACGGCTTCCACGGCCATCCAGTCCGTGAAATTCTCCGCTCGTACCGCGCACAGCACGGTTACCGAAAAGTACGATGGCCGCGCGGCGCACACCGCACGTTCACGATCATGGGAGGCGGCGTGACAGCCATCGAGCAGACAGAGGCGGCACGCCCGCGGGGCACACGCCTGCCGCGTCGTGCCCGACGCAATCAGCTCCTGGGCGCGGCGCAGGAGGTCTTCGTCGCGCAGGGGTACCACGCTGCGGCGATGGACGACATCGCGGAGCGGGCCGGTGTCAGCAAGCCGGTGCTCTACCAGCACTTCCCCGGCAAGCTCGACCTGTACCTCGCACTGCTCGACCAGCACTGCGAGTCGCTGCTGCAGTCCATCCGCACGGCCCTCGCGTCCACGACGGACAACAAGCTGCGCGTCGCGGCCACGATGGACGCGTACTTCGCGTACGTGGAGGACGAGGGCGGCGCGTTCCGCCTGGTCTTCGAGTCCGACCTGACCAACGAGCCCGCGGTCCGCGAGCGCGTGGAGCGGGTGACGCTCCAGTGCGCGGAGGCGATCTGCGAGGTCATCGCCGAGGACACGGGCCTGCCCCGCGACGAGGCGATGCTGCTCGCCGTGGGCCTGGGCGGCTACTCGCAGGTGGTCGCGCGCTACTGGCTCGCCAGCGGCAGCACGGTCCCGCGCGACAAGGCGGTGGAGCTGCTCACCTCGCTGGCCTGGCGGGGCATCGCGGGCTTCCCGCTGCACGGCACGGACGGCCACTGATCGGCGGCGGTGCTCCCTGTTCCCGTTTTCTGTTCGCTACCGGCGTGCGGCGGCGGCACCGTGAGCATCGCTTCACCGGGCTAATGTGTGCCGAGTACGGCGCGGACGGCCGCGCACATCACTGACCGTCGGAGGGACATAGCCGTGGAGGTCAAGATCGGCGTGCAGTACGCGCCCCGCGAGATCGTGCTGGAGAGCGGCCAGAGTGCCGAGGAAGTCGAGCGCGCGGTGTCCGAGGCACTGACTGGCAAGTCGCCGCTGCTGAGCCTCGTGGACGACCACGGCCGCAAGGTCCTGGTTCCGGCCGACCGCCTCGCGTACGTCGAGCTCGGCGAGCCGACCGCGCGCAAGGTGGGCTTCAGCGCCCTGTAAGCAGGGTGCGCACGCAAGGCGCACAAGGAGAACGGCCCGGTGGTGATCCACCGGGCCGTTCTCGTCGTTCGTCACTCGTTGTACGTACCTGACCTCGCTCGGAGGGTTGCGTTCCGGCCGCCAGGGGTAATACCGGCTACGACCGTTTTGCACCTGGCCGCGAGGGAGGGACACCCTGTGATTCTGGAAGCACTCGGCTCCACACTGCTCGGTTTCGCCCTGGCATGGGCCGCGGCCCACCGCCTGCCCCACCGGCTCCCCGCGCGGGGCCTGGTCCTCGCGACCGGCACAGTGGGCGCCCTGATCGGCTCCTTCGTCGCGCATATGGCCCTGGGCGCGGGCCACGCGACCGCAACGATCGCGGGCGCGGTGGCCGTATCGGCGGCCTTGCTGTCACTACTGCTCCGCCCAAGCCGCAACAGACTGAGCCGTCGCTCGGCGACGGCGTAAGGGGCGCCCAGGGGGCGCCCCTTCGGGGGCGCGGGGAACTGCGCGACAAGCCACGAAGCACCCGCAGCAGCGAGCGAACCTAGGCAGCCAGCCCCAGCGCAGCCATGCGCTTGGTGTGCGCCTCAGTGATCCGCGAGAACATCCGCCCGACCTCGGCCAGGTCGAACCCATCGGCCACGCCCCCGACCAGCATGGTCGACAACGCGTCCCGGTCAGCCACAACCCGCTGCGACTGCGACAGCGCCTCGCCCATCAGGCGACGGGCCCACAGCGCAAGCCGCCCGCCCACGCGAGGATCCGCGTCGATCGCCGCGCGCACCTTCTCCACCGCGAAGCTCGCGTGCCCCGTGTCGTCGAGCACAGCGAGCACCAGCCCGCGCGTGTCGCCGTCGAGCCGCGCCGCGACCTCGCGGTAGAAGTCACTGGCGATCGAGTCGCCGACGTACGCCTTGACCAGGCCCTCGAGCCAGTCGGACGGCGCCGTCTGACGGTGGAAGCCGTCGAGCGCCGCGACGAACGGCTCCATCGCCTCGGTCGGGTCCGCGCCGATCGCCGAGAGCCGGTCCCTGAGCTGCTCGAAGTGGTGGAACTCCGCCGACGCCATCTTCGCCAGCTCCGCCTTGTCGCCGAGCGTCGGCGCCAGCTTCGCGTCCTCCGCGAGACGCTCGAAGGCCGCGAGCTCTCCATAGGCGAGCGCGCCGAGCAGATCCACCACCGCGGCGCGGTAGTGCGGCTCGGCGGAAGCGGTCGCCCAGTCCTGGGCGGCGACTCCGGTCGGTTCGGCGGGCGTGTCAGCGGCGGTGTCAGGCGTCTCCATAAACCGCACAATAGCCCGCTCGCAGCAACGCGTAAGGGCCTGGTCAGTGACTGTGACTACGACTACGTGACCAATTCGCCAGACACGGCTGCGCGATTCCGGGGTACAGTGATAAAGCGCCCGTCGAATATTCGCCGGGCCGTATGAATGAGGATGCCCGGTCGGAGGCCCGATCGGCTCCGACCCGACAGCCCTCCAGGCGGTACGCACAGTGCGTACGGCACGAGGAGGGAACCTCAGCGGTATGAGCGCTCGAGCGCAGGCAGTGGTCCCGCGCCCCCGGCCCGCCCCCCAAGCAGCCGGCGGTAGTGGCACGGTCACGACCCCCAGCGTTCGCCTCAGGCCGCGTCTCACAGAAGAGGCAATGCCCTGACTACGACTTTCCGCGATCTCGGGATTCTCCCCGAGACGGCCGAGGCCCTTGAGGCCGTCGGCATCATCAGCCCGTTCCCCATCCAAGAGATGACGCTCCCCGTTGCCCTCTCCGGCACCGACGTCATCGGCCAGGCCAAGACCGGCACCGGCAAGACGCTCGGCTTCGGTCTCCCGCTCCTGGAGCGCGTCACCGTCCCCGCGGACGTCGAGGCGGGCCGGGCCAAGCCCGAGCAGCTGACCGAGGCGCCGCAGGCCCTCATCGTCGTCCCCACGCGTGAGCTGTGCCAGCAGGTCACCAACGACCTGCTGACCGCCGGCAAGGCGCGGAACGTACGCGTCCTCGCCATATACGGCGGCCGTGCCTACGAGCCGCAGGTCGAGGCGCTCAAGAAGGGCGTCGACATCGTCGTCGGCACGCCGGGCCGGCTGCTCGACCTCGCCGGTCAGCGCAAGCTCGACCTCAAGCACGTCAAGTGCCTCGTCCTCGACGAGGCCGACGAGATGCTCGACCTGGGCTTCCTGCCCGACGTCGAGCGGATCATCAACATGCTGCCGGCCAAGCGTCAGACGATGCTGTTCTCGGCGACCATGCCGGGCGCCGTCATCGGCCTCGCGCGCCGCTACATGTCGCAGCCGACGCACATCCGCGCCACCGCGCCGGACGACGAGGGCCAGACGGTCGCGAACACCGCGCAGTTCGTCTACCGCGCGCACAACATGGACAAGCCGGAGATGATCGCCCGCATCCTGCAGGCCGACGGCCGCGGGCTCGCGATGGTCTTCTGCCGTACGAAGCGGACGGCCGCCGACATCGCCGAGCAGCTCGAGCGCCGGGGCTTCGCCTCGGGCGCCGTGCACGGCGACCTCGGCCAGGGCGCGCGCGAGCAGGCCCTGCGCGCGTTCCGCAACGGCAAGGTCGACGTGCTCGTCTGCACCGACGTCGCCGCGCGCGGCATCGACGTCGAGGGCGTCACGCACGTCATCAACTACCAGTCCCCCGAGGACGAGAAGACGTACCTGCACCGCATCGGCCGCACCGGCCGCGCGGGCGCCAAGGGCATCGCTATCACGCTGGTCGACTGGGACGACATCCCGCGCTGGCAGCTGATCAACAAGGCGCTCGACCTGGGCTTCAACGACCCGGTCGAGACGTACTCCAGCTCGCCGCACCTCTTCGAGGAGCTGAACATCCCGGCGGGCACCAAGGGTGTCCTGCCGCGCACCGAGCGGACCCGTGCGGGTCTGGGCGCGGAGCAGATCGAGGACCTCGGCGAGACGGGCGGGCGTGGCGCCCGCGGGGGCCGTGGCAACGGCCGCTCGCAGGACCGTGGCCGTTCTTCCGGTCCCGCTGCCGCTCCCGCGTCGGAGGAGCGTCCGGCTCGTACGCCGCGCCGTCGGCGCCGTACGCGCTCGGGCAGCCCGCTGGACGCGACGGCGACCCCGTCGGTCGAGACCCCGGCGTCCCCGGAGCCGGCGCCCGCCGCCGCTCCTGTGGAGCCGACCGAGCCGCGCGCGCCGCGCCGCCGGCGCCGGACGCGTTCCGGTGAGGCCGCGGAGGCCGCTGTCGCCACGGTCGAGGCCACCACGGTGGTGGAGGCCGAGCCCGAGGCTCCCGTGAAGCCGCGTCGCCGTACGCGGAAGGCCGCGGAGGCCGTCGTCGACACCGTCGAGGCGGTGGAGGCCGAGGCCCCCGCCAAGCCCCGTCGCCGTACGAAGAAGGTCGCGGAGACCGTCGTCGAGACCGCGGAGGTCGTGGAGGCCGAGGCCCCGGCGAAGCCGCGTCGGCGCACGAAGAAGGCTGCGGAGACCGTGGTCGACACCGTCGAGACGGCGGAGGCCGAGGCTCCCGCGAAGCCGCGCCGCCGCACGAAGAAGGCCGCCGAAGCCGTCGTCGACACCGTCGAGGCAGTGGAGGCCGAGGCCCCCGCCAAGCCGCGCCGCCGTACGAAGAAGGTTGCGGAGACCGTCGTCGAGGCCGTGGAGGCGGAAGCCCCCGCGAAGCCGCGCCGCCGTACAAAGAAGGCTGCGGAGACCGTGGTCGACACCGTCGAGGCAGTGGAAGCCGAGGCCCCCGCCAAGCCCCGTCGCCGTACGAAGAAGGTCGCGGAGACCGTCGTCGAGGCGGAGATCCCCGCTCAGCCGACGGAGGAGTCGAAGCCGCGTCGCCGTACGCGGAAGGCTGTTGCCGCCACGGCTGAGGTCGATGTCCCCGAGGCGACGATCGCGAAGCCTCGTCGGCGTACGCGGAAGACCGCGGAGGCGGCCGAGTAGGCTCGGCCCGTTGCCTTACGAAGGCCCGGTTCCCCTTGGGGTACCGGGCCTTCTGCCGTTGCGGCCCGCCGCACCGCAATGTGCCCCGACGCCCCGCCCCAAGCCCTCAGCCCACCCCTGCCGATAGCCTCAAGCCATGAGCAGGCCCCCCACCTTCACCCCGCCCCCCGGCGTAGCCGCCCACGTCCTCCGCACCGCGCGCGGCGACTTCGCCACCCTCGACGCCCGCCCGGCCGGCGAGGCCAGAGGCACCGTCCTGCTGCTGCCCGGGTTCACCGGCAGCAAGGAGGACTTCATCGCCCTCCTCAGGCCCATCGCCGACGCCGGGTACCGCGCGGTCTCCGTCGACGGCCGCGGACAGTACGAGAGCACTGGCCCGGCGGACGATGAATCCCCTTACGCCCAGGGGGAGTTGGCGAGCGACGTGCTCGCCCAGGCCGCAGCGGTCGGCGGCGGCCCGCTCCACCTCCTCGGCCACTCACTCGGCGGCCAGATCGCGCGCGCGGCGGTCCTTCGGGCCCCCGGCACCGGCGCGGGCACCTTCGCCTCGCTCACCCTCATGTCGTCGGGCCCCGCCCAGATCTCCCCCTCCCAGCAGGCCCGCGCCAAGATGCTGACCGACGCCCTCGCCGTACTGTCGATGGCCGAGGCCTGGGAGGCCATCCAGGCCCATGACCCGCCGGAGGACACGGACCTCGACGGCGACGATGCCCTCCGTGAGCGCTGGCTGCGGCACAGCCCGGCCCAGCTCATCGCCACCGGCAAGCAGCTCTGTGCCGAGCCCGACCGCGTCACGGAGCTCGCCGCGACGCCGCTGCCCAAGCACGTCATCTCGGGCGAGCGCGACGACACCTGGCCCGTCCCCTGGCTCGATGACATGGCGGACCGGCTGCGCGCCCACCGCACCGTCATCACCGGCGCCGAGCACTCCCCCAACACCGACCGCCCGGCAGAGACCGCCGCCGCGCTCATCGCCTTCTGGGAGGACAGCCACCTGGGGCGGGCCTAGCCTGAAAGGGCTACGTACGGCCCCATGACAGGAGGCGGGCGTCATGACATTCGTCCAGGTCATCGACTGCAAGACACATCAGATCGACGCGCTGAACAAGGTGATGGACAGCTGGGTCGAAGCCACCAAGGGCAAGCGGACGGCCACCCACGCCATGATGGGCCGGGACCGCTCCGACTCCACTCACCTGATGGAGATCGTGGAGTTTCCGTCCTATGAGGCAGCGATGGCGAACTCGCAGCTGCCGGAAACGGACCGGATCTTCCGGGAGATGGTCGCGCTCTGCGACGAGGCGCCGTCGTTCACCGATCTCGACGTGCTGCGCGACGAGCAGCTGAACAAGAACGTGGTCCGCGACTTCTTCGAGGAAGTGGTGAACAAGGGCGACATCGACGCGATGGACGGGATGTGTACCGCCGACTACCGGGAGCACGACCCGTCGCAGGCCACCTATGACGCGAGTCTGGCGGAGGTCAAGGTCTCGAACCGGGAGATCATGGAGGGGTTCCATCCGACGGCCACCGTGGAGAGCCTGATGGCCGACGGCGATCTGGTGTGCGCACGGTTCTCGTTCAAGGGCCGCCACGTCGCTCCGTACCAGGGCCTGGAAGCGACCAACCGCGATGTCGCGGGCACCGGCCACGCGACCTTCCGCTGCAAGGGCGGCAAGATGGCGGAGAGCTGGTGGAACGTGGACGACCTCGGCCTCATGCAGCAGCTGGGCGTCGTCGAGAGCTGACCCGCCCGCCCTCGCCACGGACGCCGGCTTCTCAGTACTGCGTCTGCAGGTGTTCCCAGAAGCCGTCCCGCAGCGCCCGCCGCAGATCCGACTGGCCCCGCAGCGAGTAGGCCAGCAGCTTCTCCGCCTCCACCAGGAGTTCCTGGTCGACCGACCCTGGCAGGTAGGGGTGCCCCGGCAGCAGGTCCACCAGCGCCTCGCGCCCCCGCGCGGCCAGCCACTTCGCGGCGATCTGCGCGCCCACGAAGCGCACGTCCTCGCGGGAGGGCCGGGGCGTGCCCAGCGTCTCGTACGTCGCCGCGACGCTGCGCCGCGACACGTACGGCTTGAAGAACTCGAGGTCGAACGTCCGCTGGCTGTCGACCTCCCACAGCAGCGGCTCCGCCTGGTTGCGGCCGTCGGACGCCTCGATGCCCCATAGATGGACCCGCGCGCCGTACCCCTGCGCCGCCTCCACCGCCGAGACCAGGTCCTCGTCGCCCCCGATGAGCGCCGCGTCGCTGATCGCGCGGTGCCTGGCCAGTGACTCCAGGTCGGTCCTGATGAGGGAGTCGACGCCCTTCTGCTGGTTGTTCGCGTTGAGGTTGCCCAGGCGCACCTTGACGTCCGGCAGCTCCGCGATCGACTGCTGCTCCATCGTGTGGATGCGGCGCCGCGCACCGTCGTACCAGTAGACGCGCAGCAGCCTGCTGTCCGCGAAGATCGTGCGGGCCTTGTCGATGAACGCCTCGATCAGGCCCTCCGCGTCCAGGTCGAAGGCCCGCCGGTCCTCGGTGCCGACCGCGAGCCGGCCCGCCGCCGCGTACACATACCCCGCGTCGACGAAGATCGCGTGGGTCGACGGCGTCTTCGCCACCTCGGCGAGCATCCGCTCGAGAAGGCTGTTGGCGCGCTCAAGCTGGGCTCTGATCTCGGTTTCTGCGTCCATTGGTGCACATTGTCCCGCCGGTCACGCTGCGAACACAACCGGTCTCGCTACCCGCGAGTAATTAGGCTGTCGAAAAATTTCCTTAGCGTAGGGAATGTTTGCATGGGGCAACCCGTTGTACCCCTTGGAACGCGGGACACCGATGCCCCGCGCTCCGCTCACTCCAGTAGTTCTCCTTCAGGAGGATGACCAGACGAAGGGAGAAGCCTTATGCGCTTCGAAATCATGCGACTCGACGACGTCGACGGCTCCGCCGTGGACCGGACCGTCGTAGACGCCGCCTCCGTCAACCGGATGGTGCAGCAGGCCGCAGCGATCGGCCAGCGCATCTACATCCGACCGGCCGAATCCCCGGCCTCGTAACGCAGACGTCGAAGGGCCCCCGTACTCAGTGGAGTACGGGGGCCCTTCGCATGCCCGGCGGCTGAGCGGCTTCGGCGAAGTCCGGTGCGGTTCGGGTGCGCCCCCGAAGGGGCGCGGGGCTGTGACATGTGCGGCTCCGCCGCGTGGGCGCGGCCAGCCACGACACAGCCGCAGACGAGCGACGGCACCCTCGCGGCACTCCCCGCGGAGCGCTTAGCTGCCCTGGATCACCTGGGTCACGCCGTTGATGATCTGCTGCACCGCGATCGCGGAGAGCATCATGCCCGCGAGCCGGGTCACCAGGACCACGCCGCCGTCCTTGATGACGCGGATGATCAGCAGCGAGTAGCGCATCACCAGCCACAGCACGACATGCATCGCCACGATCGCCGCCCAGACGGAGACCTGCGTACCGACGCTGTCGGCGTTCTGCACGGCCAGGATGACGGAGACGATCGCGCCGGGGCCGGCGAGCAGCGGCATGCCGAGCGGCACGAGGGCGACGTTGACGTCCTTGGTCTGCTTCGGCTCGTCCGTCTTGCCGGTGAGCAGGTCGAGCGCGATGAGCAGGAGCAGCAGACCGCCCGCGATCATCAGCGCGGGGACGGAGACATGCAGGTAGTCGAGGATCTGATGGCCCAGGAGCCCGAAGACCGCGATCACGCCGAAGGCGACGCACACGGCCTGGAAGGCCATCTTCTTCTGCACCTTGGCGGGGCGGCCGGAGGTGAGCCCGAGGAAGATCGGGGTGATCCCAGGGGGATCCATGATGACAAAAAGGGTGAGAAAGAGAGAGCCGAAGACGGCGACGTCGAACACAGTGATGGCCTTGCAGAGAGAGTCGTACGAAGGCGCCGCGCGGGAGGGCGACGGCGAAAAGTGGAAGTGAGAGCTACGCGGAGGGGCGTCCACCGGCGCCCGGCACGGGGAACGCCCCGGTCGCGCGGCGCGTGATCTCCCCGTAGATCTCGGGGTCGGTGGTGAACTCCCCGAGCACGCACGTCTTGCGGCTGCCGTGGTAGTCGCTCGACCCGGTGGCAAGGAGGCCGAGGTCCGTGGCGAGGCCGTGCAGCCGGGCGCGGGTGGCCGGGTCGTGGTCCATGTGGTCGGCCTCGACACCGTCGAGGCCCGCCGCGGCGAGCTCCGCTATCGCGGCCTCGGGCACGACCTGGCCGCGCTTGACGGCCGCGGGGTGCGCGAAGACGGTGACGCCGCCCGCCGCCTTGACCAGGCGGATCGCGTCGAAGGGGTCGAGCTCGTGCTTCTCGGCGTACGCGCGGCCGCCGTCGGCGAGCCAGTCGGGCGTGAAGGCGTCCGAGACGCTGCGTACGACGCCCAGTTCCACCAGGGCCTCGGCGATGTGCGGGCGGCCGACCGAGCCGTCGCCCGCGATGCGCGCCACCTGCTCCCAGGCGACGGGGACGCCGAGCTCCTGGAGCTTGCCGATCATCGTCTTCGCGCGCGGCACCCGGTCGTCGCGCACGAGCTCGCGCTCACGGGCGAGTTCGGGCTCGTCGGGGTCGAAGAGATAGGCCAGCATGTGCAGGCCCACGCCGTCGAGGCGGCAGGAGAGTTCGGCGCCGGTGACGAGGGTCAGTCCGGCGGGCAGGGCCGCGACGGCCTCCGCGTGCCCCCGAGTCGTGTCGTGGTCCGTGAGCGCGACGACGTCGAGCCCGGCCGCTGCGGCGCCCCGCACCAGCTCGGCCGGGGTGTCCGTGCCGTCGGAAGCGGTGGAGTGGGTGTGCAGATCGATGCGCACGACGCGGACTCCAGGCTCTGGCGGGGCGGACGAGGGGGACGCTC
The DNA here is from genome assembly GCF_042740015.1 of Streptomyces sp. NPDC059037. Classification (NCBI taxonomy): domain Bacteria; kingdom Bacillati; phylum Actinomycetota; class Actinomycetes; order Kitasatosporales; family Streptomycetaceae; genus Streptomyces; species Streptomyces sp. NPDC059037. Next base: position 9,162 of record NZ_JBHYIG010000112.1, on the reverse strand, counting down.
AAGGATAACGGGAATCGAACGCTCCCCCGGCCGCCACCGGGGAGGCCCTGCTCACGCCGGAGAGCTCCCCCGGCGGGCACACCTCACGACGGTCCGCCCACAGCAAGAGCCACCGGCACGGCAGGAAGCCCCGGCCGCGGAGAACCGCCGCTCACCACCCCGGAGGGACCCTCACGGCGTCAGAATCCGCGGTGAAAGCGCCCCGCACGGCAGCAGGTCCACCTCGGCGCCCGCGTCGCGCAGATCGGTCAGGACCAGTTCGTCGTACATCAAGAGCCCCGACTGCTCCGGCCACGCGATCGCCCACAGCCAGAGCCCGCGCGCCTCGCCCGCGAAGACGGCCCGGTCGTCCGGCGTGCCCGCCACATGCCACATCGGAGTCGGCCGCCCGGCCGCGAGGACCTTGGCCTGCGGCGGCTTCTCGACGTTCAGATAGGGACCGGGGTCCGGGCCGTCGATGCCGGCGTACCGCGCCCCGAGGCCGACGCCGAGCTCCTCGGCGACCAGGACGAGTTCACCGATACCGCCGAGCGGTGCGGGACCCGAGCAGGCCACGGCGGTCGCGCGGCCGCCGCTTCTGTCGTCGCCCGCGCAGGCCACGCCCGTGAAGAGCCAGCCCACCGGCAGCGGCCACGGCATCCACACGGGCACCTGCGCACGGTGCACCACGACTTGGAGGGCCTCGACGCTGGGCGGGATCACAGGCTGCAGCGGATGCACGGTCCCGTGCACATCGCACTGCCAGGAGTCGGCAAAGAGACCGGGAGCCCTGACCCGGCCACCACACTTCGGGCAACTGGGTTCGCCCCTCATAGCGCCCAACGGTCCTCCCCGGTCGTCGCCGCGTCAAGGACGATCACCCGTCCGGAGTCGACGGCGTACCGCCCGCCACCAGGCAAACTTAGATGTAGCTTGCATCTTTTAGCCTTGCTAACTAATATGTGTATACGTCAACGATCCCGCCGGCAGCCGCGAAGGAGCAGGCATGAACAGCAGCACAGGAGGCCCCGCAGAAGGGGACCCGTTCGACGAGGGGGCGACCGGCCTTCTGCGCCAGCCGAAGGCCGTCTGGGCCACGGCGGGCGCGTCCGTCGTCGCCTTCATGGGCATCGGGCTCGTCGACCCGATCCTCCCCTCCATCGCCAAGGGCCTTGACGCGTCGGCCAGCCAGGTCTCCCTGCTCTTCACCTCGTACTTCCTGATCACCGCCGTCGCGATGCTGGTGACCGGCTTCGCCTCAAGCCGCATCGGCGGCAAGAAGACGCTGCTCCTCGGCCTCGCGCTCGTCGTGGTCTTCGCGGGCCTGGCCGGCACATCGGGCTCGGTCGGTGAACTCGTCGGGTTCCGGGCGGGATGGGGCCTCGGCAACGCGCTCTTCGTGTCGACCGCGCTCGCCGTCATCGTCGGCGCAGCGGCCGGCGGCAGCGCCGCCGCGATCCTGCTGTACGAGTCGGCGCTCGGTCTCGGCATGGCGTGCGGCCCGCTGCTCGGCGCGGTGCTCGGCAACGCCAGCTGGCGCTACCCGTTCTTCGGCACGGCAGCCCTGATGGCGGTCGGCTTCCTCTGCATCACGGCGTTCCTGAAGGAACAGCCGAAGCCCGCGCAGAGGACGTCACTGCTCGCCCCGATCAAGGCACTCGGCCACGGGGGCCTCGCCTCCGCCGCGGCCTCCGCGTTCTTCTACAACTACACGTTCTTCACGGTCCTGGCCTTCACGCCGTTCGTGCTGAACATGACGCCGTACAAGTCGGGTGCGATCTTCTTCGCCTGGGGTCTGCTGCTCGCCGTGTTCTCGGTGCTCGTGGCCCCGCGGCTGCAGGCGCGGTTCGGCTCGCTGAAGGTGCTCGGCGGTTCGCTGGTGCTGCTCGCCGCGGACGTGCTGGTGCTCGGGTACGGCGACCACGCCACGGCCATCGTCTGCACGATCCTGTCCGGCGCCTTCATCGGCGTGAACAACACCGTCTACACCGAGCTGGCCCTCGGGGTCTCCGACGCGCCGCGCCCGGTGGCCAGCGCCGGCTACAACTTCGTCCGGTGGTTCGCCGCGGCCGCCGCGCCGTTCTTCGCGCCGAAGATCGAGGAGTGGAGCAACATCCACATCCCCTTCGTCGTCGCGGCCGTCACGGCGGTGCTCGGCGCGGTCGTGGTCTGGGCCCGCAAGGACGCCCTCACCCACGAGGCCGAGAAGCTCGAACCGAAGCACGCGACGGAGGACAGCGTCACCGTCTTCGCCAACTGAAGCCCCCTGTAAGGAACTTCAGTCCAGGGAAACGGACTTGCGCAGCGGATCGCGCAGGTCCGTTCCGCTGTTCAGCCAGCGCTCCTGGAGCGCCCCCGCGCCGTGCACCCGCTTCCACGCGGCCTCGTTCGGCGTCATGGGCAGCAGCGGCAGAAAACGTACGGGATCCATAGGCTCATCGAGGTCCAGGTCTTCCACCAGGCCGCCCGGCTCCGCGACCAGTACGGACGTGAACTGCGCGCCGGGCCACAGCGGTTCACCCACGTCGAGCGAGGCGCCCGGGGCCACGACGAGCCCCTCGACCTGCGGGGACGCGGCAAGCACCGCGAGCGGGCGGAGCACCTTGTCCGTGTCGGCGATGCCACCCCGTACCGACAACACCAGTTCCGCGCGCGGGCCCTTGACCGGATCGGCGAGGGCGGCGGTCGGGTCGGTCATCGGATGGACCGACATGCCGAGAGTGGCGTACCTGACCACGTCCCCGTCTGTGAAGCGCAGCACTTCGACGCGGTCGGTGCCGAGGAAGGTCACCGCGGCGCGCGCGTCGGGTTCGCCGAGGCCAGTACGGAGACGGGCCTCCACCAGAGCAAGAACATCAGCCATGAAGCGAGCATAGAACTCGTCAGTGGTGGGTAAAGGCGGGGCTTGACCTTTCAGTCGGCTGATAGTGTTGGCAGCTGGTTCCGGGCAGCACGCAGAGCGCGCTCTCCAGCCCGGGCAGATGACTTCGCGCGCGCTACGCGCTTGGGATCTCCCCTACGGGGGACCGGCCGGAGGAGGTGGGGCTGCCATGGATCGAAGTCGACCGTGCAGTACCACCCGTTCTTCCGTCTGACATCTCACGCAGCCCTGTAGCTGCCACTTGTGCGTGCGTACTCCTCGTGCCGCGTGCGACGGAAGAGCACTTCGTTTCCACCTGATCTCTCTGAGTTCTCCGGTCTGAGTCAGTAGCGAAGCTGCCACCGCGACGGTGCGGTGCTCCCCGCTTTGTGGACGTGCCAAACATCCTCAGCAGGACGTCCCCATTCCGGGCAGTTCCAACCGTCGCCGGCGGCCTCCGTCAAAGGAGCCTGCCCATGTCGATGATCCGCGACCTGCGTGCCGCAGTCCGTCCCGCGCCCCGCAAGGACGGCAACACCTACATCTCGTACGACGCGACCCGCGAGGCCGCGTCCGCCGTCGTCGACTGCGCGGTCTACCGCGACGGCCGCCGCGCCGCCTGCGACGACACCCTCACCCCGCACGAGGCGATGCTCCAGGTGCGCCGTGAAGGCGGCTTCGCCTGGATCGGTCTGCACGAGCCGACCGAGGCCGAATTCGCCGGTATCGCCGCCGAGTTCGGGCTGCACCCGCTTGCCGTCGAGGACGCGGTGCACGCGCACCAGCGGCCCAAGCTGGAGCGCTACGACGACACGCTCTTCACCGTCTTCAAGACGATCCACTACGTGGAGCACGCCGAGCTCACCGCCACCAGCGAGGTCGTCGAGACCGGCGAGGTCATGTGCTTCACCGGGCGGGACTTCTTCATCACCGTGCGGCACGGCGGGCACGGCTCGCTGCGGGCGCTGCGGCGTCGGCTCCAGGAGGAGCCCGAGCTGCTCGCCAAGGGCCCGTCCGCCGTGCTGCACACCATCGCCGACCATGTCGTCGACGGCTATCTCGCGGTGGCCGACGCGATGCAGGACGACATCGACGACGTCGAGAGCGAGGTGTTCTCCGCGCCGAGCAAGGGCAAGGGCTCCGCGCGCGGTGTCGACGCCGGGCGGATCTACCAGCTCAAGCGCGAGGTCCTGGAGTTCAAGCGGGCCGTTTCGCCGCTGCTTCGGCCCATGCTGCTCCTGAGCGAGCGGCCGATGCGGCTCGTCGACCCCGACATCCAGAAGTACTTCCGTGACGTTGCCGACCACCTGGCGCGCGTCCAGGAGCAGGTCGTCGGCTTCGACGAGCTGCTCAACTCGATCCTGCAGGCCAACCTCGCGCAGGCCGCGGTCGCGCAGAACGAGGACATGCGCAAGATCACCTCCTGGGCGGCGATCATCGCCGTGCCGACGGCGGTCTGCGGGGTCTACGGCATGAACTTCGACCACATGCCCGAGCTGCACTGGCGGTACGGCTACCCCATGGTGCTCGGCCTCATCGGCGGCGTCTGCTGGGCGATCCACCGCACCCTGAAGCGCAACGGCTGGCTGTAACAGCCCACTCGGTAGGCTGCGCGCATGACAGAAACGCTGCTCTCCCAGGCCCTCCTGGAGGAGGCCACCAAGAAGTCGGGCCTCATCTGGGTGCGCGGCGAAGGCCCGGCCCGCGCCCTGTGGCACGTATGGCACGAGGGCGCGGTCCACCTGGTCGGCGACGGCCCCGGCGAGCAGCCGCTGCCGGGTCTCGCCGACGGCTCCACCGCCGAAGTGACCGTACGCAGCAAGGACAAGGGCGGGCGCCTCATCGCCTGGACGGCCGCCGTGAGCGAGCTCGCGCCGCGCTCGGAGGCGTGGGAGGCGGCTGTCGCGGAGCTCAAGGGCAAGCGGCTGAACGCGCCCGACGCCGAGCGCGTGCCCGAGCGGTGGGCTGCCGAGTGCCGGGTTCTTCGGCTTACGCCGAAGGATGTGGTCACCGATCTGCCTGACGGGTCCCTTGCTGCCGCGCCGTTGCCGACCGGGGCGACTACGCGGCTTCCGGTGCCGGATGCGTTGCCGCGGTTGCTGTTCAAGCGGAAGCGGCGGTAAGGGGTCCTCTGTCGGCTGCCTCGCCGTCGTGGCTGGTCGCGCAGTTCCCCGCGCCCCTTTGGGGCGCTCCCCCCTACGACGTCGGCAGCTGCTCCCCGTAGTCCACCATCTCGTCCTTGCTCGGCTCGCTGAGTGTGAAGTCCTTGCCCCAGTCGGTGAGCCGGAGCGTGCCCGCGTCGCCGCCGCGCTGCAGGCTCAGCGGGTAGGGCTTGCCCTGGAGGGAGACGTCCAGGGTGCCGCCCGCGCCCTTGTCTCCGGTGATCTTGATGCTGGGGATGCCGCCGGTCCTGCCGCGCTCGCCGGTCTCCAGCTTGCCGTGCAGGGTGAGCATGCCCGACAGGAGGACGTCCTTGTCGGTGAAGCCGCTCAGCTGCTTGTAGGCGGCGTCCTCCTGGGGGACCTTCACGTACTTGCCGTCGAGCTTGGCCGCGGCCTCGTCGTCCGCCTTGCCGGGCTTCTCGCCGTCCTTGGCGTTCGCGTGCGTCCAGAAGCCGGAGTCGGCCATCAGATACAGCTGCTTGCCGACGCGGAGCAGCTTGAACGTGTCGCCCTTCGAGGTGACCGAGCCCTCGCCGCCCTCACCCTTGAGCCGCATGTCGAGCTTGTACGTGTGCCCCTTGCTGACCACCGTGCCCGAGAGCCGCACCGCCGTCGCCGCGTCGGCGGCCGCGGCGGACTTGCTCTGGATCTTCGTCGCCGGGAGCTTGCCGACGCCGTTCGTGCCCGCGTCCGGGTCCTCCTCGCTGCTGCACCCGGTGAGACCGGTGATCCCCACGACGAGACCCGCGCACAGCGCGCTCACGACTGCCGCCTTGCGGGTGCGGCGGGCCAGGGGAATCGCAGTCACAGGTGGCACTGCCTCTCGTGGGGACGACGGCTACGGCAGTACGGCAGCGTACCCGTGCTGACTACGCCCTTCGGCCCCAGTCCGTCCGGACGCACCGCCGGGGCGTATCCGACCGGGACGGGCTAGCCTGAAGCCCGCAATACCTGACAAGACGGCATAAATCTCCACGGAAATCCCTGCGGAGATCCCTACGGTCGGAGGAGGCGCGCGTGATGGCGGCAAGCCCCTCCCGGATCTTCGTCTCGCACCTCTCCGGCACCGCCGTCTTCGACCCGAACGGCGACCAGGTGGGCCGGGTCCGCGACCTGGTCGCGATGTTGCGGGTGAGCCGCAGACCGCCGCGGCTGCTCGGCCTCGTCGTGGAGCTGTCCACGCGGCGGCGCATCTTCCTGCCCATGACCCGCGTGACCGGCATCGAGTCGGGCCAGGTCATCACCACCGGCGTACTGAACGTACGGCGCTTCGAGCAGCGGCCCACCGAGCGGCTCGTGCTCGGCGAGATGCTCGACCGCCGGGTCAGGCTCGTCGAGACCGGCGAGGAAGTGACCGTTCTCGACGTGTCGGTGCTGCAGCTGCCGGCCCGCCGGGACTGGGAGATCGACCGGGTCTTCGTACGGAAGGGCAAAGGGGGCACCTTCCGGCGCAAGGGCGAGACGCTCACCGTCGACTGGTCCGCCGTCGACGGCTTCTCCCTGGAGGAGCACGGCCAGGGCGCCGAGAGCCTGCTCGCCACCTTCGAGCAGCTGCGCCCCGCCGACCTCGCCAATGTGCTGCACCACCTCTCGCCCAAGCGGCGGGCAGAGGTCGCGGCCGCGCTCGACGACGACCGGCTGGCCGACGTGCTCGAAGAGCTCCCCGAGGACGACCAGATCGAGATCCTCGGCAAGCTCAAGGAGGAGCGCGCCGCCGACGTCCTGGAGGCGATGGACCCGGACGACGCCGCCGACCTGCTCGCCGAGCTGCCCGAGGACGACAAGGAGCGGCTGCTGACCCTCATGCAGCCGGACGACGCCGCCGACGTGCGGCGCCTGATGGCGTACGAGGAGCGCACCGCCGGCGGCCTGATGACGACCGAGCCGATCGTGCTCAGGCCCGACGCCACGGTCGCCGACGCCCTCGCCCGCGTGCGGCAGCAGGACCTCTCCCCCGCGCTCGCCGCACAGGTCTACGTGTGCCGGCCGCCGGACGAGACGCCGACCGGCAAATACCTGGGCACCGTGCACTTCCAGCGGCTGCTCCGCGATCCGCCGTACACCCTGGTCGGCTCGATCCTCGACGACGATCTGCAGCCGCTCGCCCCGGAGACCGCGCTGCACGGGGTCGCAGGATTCTTCGCCACGTACGACATGGTCGCGGCCCCCGTGGTCGACGAGGGCGGCTCGCTGCTCGGGGCGGTCACCGTCGACGACGTCCTCGACCACATGCTGCCCGAGGACTGGCGCGAGACCGAGTTCCACCTGGAACGGGAGGAGGAGGCGCGCCATGCCGGCGGCCGACCGTGAGCGCGAGCGGGAGAACCGCGCCGCCGAGCCGCGGCACGCCCGCTTCCGCCTCGACCTGCCGCGGCCGCGGCGGCGCAAGCTGCTCCCCGAGTACGACCCGGAGGCCTTCGGGCGGCTCTCCGAGCGCATCGCGCGGTTCCTGGGCACCGGGCGCTTCATCGTCTGGATGACGGTCACCATCGCGGTGTGGGTCGTCTGGAACGTCACGGCGCCCGACGCGCTGCGCTTCGACCCCTTCCCGTTCCTCTTCCTGACGCTCGCCCTGTCCCTGCAGGCGTCGTACGCGGCCCCGCTGATCCTCCTCGCGCAGAACCGGCAGGACGACCGGGACCGGGTCAATCTCGAACAGGACCGCAAGCAGAATGAGCGCTCCATCGCGGACACCGAATATTTGAGCCGCGAGATCGCCTCGCTCCGCATGGGCCTGGGCGAGGTGGCCACCCGCGACTGGATCCGCTCCGAGCTTCAGGACCTGGTCAAGGAGCTGGAGGAGCAGCGGACGGCGAACCGCGTCGTATTCCCGGCCGAGGAGCACGGCGTACGTGATGTAGGCGACCGCTGACGGGGCTTTCCGACCCACGGTTACCGCGCCGTACTATCGGTCGTATGGCTACGGAAGACGCTGTGCTTGAAGCACTGGCGACAGTGAACGACCCCGAGATCCAGCGACCGATCACCGAGCTGGGGATGGTCAAATCGGTGGAGATCGGCGCTGACGGCGCCGTGGCCGTCACGGTCTACCTCACCGTCTCCGGCTGCCCGATGCGCGAGACGATCACGAAGAACGTGACGGACGCGGTCGCGCGTCTGGACGGCGTCACGCGCGTCGACGTCACGCTGGACGTGATGAGCGACGAGCAGCGCAAGGAGCTCGCATCGGCCCTGCGCGGCGGCACCGCCGAGCGCGAGGTCCCCTTCGCCAAGCCCGGCTCGCTGACCAGGGTCTACGCGGTCGCGTCCGGCAAGGGCGGCGTCGGCAAGTCCTCGGTGACGGTGAACCTCGCGGCCGCGATGGCCGCGGACGGCCTGAAGGTCGGCGTCGTCGACGCGGACATCTACGGCCACTCCGTGCCCCGCATGCTGGGCGCCGACGGAAAGCCCACCCAGGTCGAGAACATGATCATGCCGCCGTCGGCGAACGGCGTGAAGGTCATCTCCATCGGCATGTTCACGCCGGGCAACGCGCCGGTCGTCTGGCGCGGCCCGATGCTGCACCGCGCGCTCCAGCAGTTCCTCGCGGACGTCTTCTGGGGCGACCTGGACGTGCTCCTGCTCGACCTGCCGCCGGGCACCGGTGACATCGCGATCTCCGTCGCCCAGCTGGTCCCGAACGCCGAGATCCTCGTCGTGACGACGCCCCAGCAGGCGGCGGCCGAGGTCGCCGAGCGCGCCGGATCCATCGCCGTACAGACCCACCAGAAGATCGTCGGCGTCGTCGAGAACATGTCGGGCCTGCCCTGCCCGCACTGCGACGAGATGGTCGACGTGTTCGGCACGGGCGGCGGCCAGAAGGTCGCCGATGGCCTCACCAAGACCACCGGCGCCAACGTCCCGGTGCTCGGCTCCATCCCGATCGACGTCCGGCTGCGCGAGGGCGGCGACGAGGGCAAGCCGGTCGTCCTGACCGACCCGGACTCCCCCGCGGGTTCGGCCCTGCGCGCCATCGCGGGCAAGCTGGGCGGCCGCCAGCGCGGCCTCGCGGGCATGACGCTCGGCATCACGCCGCGCAACAAGTTCTAGGCCTTCCTCCGTACGACGAGGGGGGGGGGGGGGCGGCGGGGGAGGGGCGCCCCCCACGGGGAACAGCCGGTATGGAGCGCGGCGGACGCGGGGGGGGTGGGGCCCACCACA
>NZ_JBHYIG010000111.1:12681-27716 GCF_042740015.1 Streptomyces sp. NPDC059037 | reverse complement strand
CCAGGGTCTGGGGCGTCCGTGCCGTCGGCCGTGCGGTGTGCGGCGGTTGGGTACGGGGCGCGGGCGGCAGCGTCCGTGCCGTCGGCCGGGGAGGCAGGGCGGCCGCCGTCGGCCAGGGTCTGGGGCGTCCGTGCCGTCGGCCGTGCGGTGTGCGGCGGTTGGGTACGGGGCGCGGGCGGCAGCGTCCGTGCCGTCGGCCGGGGAGGCGGGGCGGCCACCGCCGTCGGCCAGGGTCGGGGGCGTCCGTGCCGTCGGCCGGAGCCGGGGCGGCCATCGCCGTTCGACCAGAACCCGGACAACCGCCACCGTCGGCCAGAGTCGAAGGCGTCGCGCCGTCGGCCAGAACCGGGGCAGCCACCGCCGTCGGCCACAGTCGAGGACGTCGTACCGTCGGCCAGCACCAGGGCAGCCACCGCCGTTCGACCAGAACCCGGACAACCGCCACCGTCGGCCACAGTCGAAGGCGTCGTACCGTCGGCCAGAACCGGGGCAACCGCCGCCATCGGCCACAGTCGAGGACGTCGTACCGTCGGCCAGCACCAGGGCAGCCACCGCCGTTCGACCAGAACCAGGACAACCGCCACCGTCGGCCAGGGTCAAGGGCGTCGCGCCGTCGGCCAGAACCGGGGCGGCCATCGCCATCGGCCAGGGCAGGGGCGTCGCGCCATCGGCCGGAGTCAGGGGCGGTCACCCCGGCGGGCCCAGGTCGGGCTCGTCCTCGCCCGCTCGTGCGAGGACCCCCAGCGGCACCGGCCGGGCGAACGGTCTGCGCGCGGGCGTCGCCTCGCAGCCCGTGAGCCCGTCGACGGCCGCCCCGCACATCCGGCCCTGGCACCAGCCCATGCCGGCGCGGGTCAGGAGCTTCACGCTCCGCGCGTCCGTCGCCCCGAGTTCGTCGACGGCCTCGCGGACCGCCGACGCGGGGACCTCCTCGCAGCGGCAGACGAGGGTGTCGTCGCGCAGCAGCTCGGCCCAGTGTGCGGGCGGCGCGTACACGGCGTCGACGGCGGCGGCGAACTGCCGTGCTTTGGTACGGGACTTGGCCGCCGCCGCCCACGAGCGAGGGTCGGGCGCCCGCCCCCGGAGCCGGGCGGCGGCGGAGCGTCCCGCGATGTGCCCCTCGGCCAGGGAGAGGGCGGCGCCGCCGATGCCGGTGCTCTCACCCGCGGCCCAGACGCCTGGCACGTCGGTGCGCTGCTCGGCGTCGACGGCGACCCCCGGTCCGACGATCCGGCAGCCGAGCGCCTCGGCGATGTCGGTGTGCGGCAGCATGCCGTGCCCCACGGCGAGCGTGTCGCAGGGGATGCGCCGCTCGGTGCCCGCCTCGACCCGCCCCGCAGGGTCGAGCGCGGCGACGGTCACCGCCTCGATCCTGTCCTTCCCGTGCGCCTCGACGACGGTGTGGTGCGGCAGCAACGGCACACGGTGGCGCAGGAGTTCAGCCGCGTACGAGGCACCCTCGGCGAGCTTGGCCGGGTGGGCGGCGAAGGTCACGGCGTGCCGTGCGAAGCCCTTCGGCCCCGCCGACTCGACCAGCGCCGCGACGTCGGCCCCGGCGGCGGCGAGACCGACGGCGACCGGCATGAGCAGCGGTCCCGTTCCGGCGACCACGGCGTTGCGTCCGAGGAGCACGAGGCCACCCTTGAGCATGGCCTGCGCACCGCCGGCGGTGACCACGCCGGGCAGCGTCCAGCCGGGGAACGGCAGGACCTTCTCGTATCCGCCGGTGGCGATCAGCACGGCGTCGGCGCGCACGGTCCCGGGCTCTTCCTGCTCCGGCCCGAGCAGGGCGTGCACGGTGAAACCAGGCGGTTCCAACTGGCGTTCCACGAACCACACATGATGCTCCGCCAGATGCGTGATGCGCCCCGCTTCGACATGCCTCGCCAGGCCGTCCCGCAGCCGCTGCCACGTCCGCCACTGGTGGTGCAGCTCCTGCGGGCGCCGGGCGCCGAAGGCGCGGGGAGGCTGCCGGTAGAACTGTCCTCCGGGCTGCGCGGCCGAGTCGACGAGGCGTACGCGGATGCCCCGGTCCGCGGCGGCGAGCGCGGCGGCGAGACCGGCGGGACCGGCGCCGATGACGGCGAGGTTCATCGCGCCTCGCCCGTGTCGGAGCGGCCGGTCCCGTCCTGGCTGCGGATGTCGTCGCCTGGCGCGGCGGGCACGAGGCAAGCGCGTTGATTGGGGCGGCCGTTGACCGTGACCAGGCAGTCGAAGCAGACGCCGATCCCGCAGAACACGCCCCGCGGTTCCGCACCGCTCCGCGTGGTGCGCCAGGCGGCGACACCGGCCGACCACAGCGCGGCGGCAACGGTCTGACCGGGCAGAGCGGGAAGCTCGCGGCCGTCAAACATGACGGTGTACGCCGCCCCGGGGCGGGCGCGGACCAGGTCCATAGGGGTGACGCGCTTACTCACAAAGCCTCCTCGGCAAATCGACCGGACCGAAACGGACCGAGCCCAAGGCCCGGACTCACCCCACCGAGCACCTCGACGGTCAAGCGCCCCGCCCCCGCCGGCCCCAGGCGCTCCCGGACCCGACCCAACCGCATGACACGCACGCTCACGAAACCCCCTCACCAAATCGATCCGGCCGAAACGGACCGAGCCCAAGATCCGGCCTCACCCCACCCAACACCTGAGCGATCAAGTACCCCGTCCCCGTGGCCAGTCCGATGCCCGCGCCCTCGTGCCCGCACGCGTGGAACAGCCCCGGCATCCGCGCGTCCGGTCCGATGGCGGGCAGGTGGTCGGGCAGGTAGGGGCGGAACCCTACGTAGGCGCGCATCGCGCGGATGTTCTCCAGGAACGGGAAGAGCCGGGTCGCGCCCGCCGCGAGGGCCCGCATGACGGGCAGCGAGAAGCTCCGGTCGAAGCCGACCCGTTCACGGCTCGCGCCGATCAGGACCGGCCCCGCCGCCGTGCCCTCGACGACCGGTGAGGTCTGCAGCGCGGCGGATCCGCTGGCCACATCGGCCACGTAGTCAGCGGCGTACACCTTATGCCGGACCATGCGCGGCAGCGGCTCGGTGACCAGGACGAATCCGCGCCGGGGCAGGACGGGGAGGCGCACTCCCGCGAGGGCGGCGACCTCGCCGCCCCAGGTGCCCGCGGCGTTCACGACCGCCGGGGCGTGGATCTCCCCCTGGTCGGTGCGGACACCCCGGACCGCGCCGTCCGCGGTGCGCAGCACGGCGGTGACGGTGCGGCCGGTGCGCAGTTCAGCACCCAACGACCGTGCCACGCGTACCAGTTGGGCGGCAGCGAGCGTCGGCATCACCTGGCTGTCCTGGGGATAGTGAACGCCACCGACCGCGTCGGGGGCGAGGTGCGGTTCGAGTGCGCGCAGCTCATCGGCCGCGACGGCACGCGCGTCGACCCCGGCCGCCCGCTGCCCGGCGGCGAACTCCCCGAGCGCCGCGAGCCCTTCGCCGGACGAGGCCACGACGACGCCGCCCTTGGCCTCGAACTCGATGCCCGCGCCGAGGCCGGGCTCGGCGGCGAGCTCGGCCCACAACCGGCCGGAGAGCAGGGCGAGTTCAAGCTCGGGCCCCGGCTCCTTGTCGGAGACGAGCAGATTCCCCTCGCCCGATCCGGTCGTGCCGCCGGCCACGGGACCGCGGTCCACCAGGACGACGGACAGCCCGGCACGCGCCGCGTACAGCGCACAGGCAGCGCCCACCATCCCGGCGCCGACAACCACAACATCGCAGGTCAGCCGCTTGGTCACATCAGTACTATGTCACATATTCCCTTATGGGCCAAGGGTATCTACGGTGGCAGGACGGCTGTGGCGAACAGTCGGACGAGACCCGTACCTGGCAGCAAAGGTGAACCAGATGACCGATTCCACGAAGCCCGCCCCCAGGCCCGAGGGGCGCAAGAACGGCCTCTACCCCGCCATCTCCGAAGAACTCTCCGCCCTGATGAGAACGGGCTGGGCCGACACCGAGCAGCGCGACCTGCGCCCGGCCGAACAGTCCGCGCACGCCGCCCGCCGCCGCGCCGCCCTCTCCGCACGCTTCCCGGGCGAGCGCCTCGTGATCCCCTCGGGAAACCTCAAGACCCGCTCGAACGACAGCCATTACCCCTTCCGCCCGTACTCCGCGTACGTCCACATGACCGGCGACCAGGCGAGGGACTGCGCCCTGGTCCTCGAACCGCGCCCCGGCGGCGGCCATGACGCGCACCTGTACCAGCTCCCCCGCGACGGCCGGGACAGCGACGAGTTCTGGACCGGCATGACGGCCGAGCTGTGGATGGGCCGCAGGCGCAGCCTCGCCGAGTCCGAGCTGCTGCTCGGCCTGCCCTGCCGCGATGTCCGCGACGCCCCCGCCGAGCTGGCGGAATCCGCCGTGCCGACCCGCATCGTGCGCGGCCACGACCCGGCACTCGAAGCGGCGGTGACCACCGACGAGCAGCGCGACGCCGAGCTCGACGAGGCGCTCTCGGAGCTTCGCCTGATCAAGGACGACTGGGAGATCGGCGAGCTGCGCAAGGCCGTGGACTCCACGGTGCGCGGATTCACCGATGTCGTACGGGAGTTGGCGACCGCGATCGCCACGTCGGAGCGCTGGATCGAGGGCACCTTCTTCCGCCGCGCCCGCCTTGAGGGCAACCACATCGGGTACGGATCGATCTGCGCGGCGGGCGAGCACGCGACGATCATGCACTGGCAGCAGAACGACGGACCCGTGCGTCCCGGTGAACTCCTGCTCCTGGACGCGGGCGTGGAGACCCACTCCCTCTACACCGCCGATGTCACCAGGACCCTCCCCATCGACGGCACCTTCACGCCGCTCCAGCGCAAGATCTACGACGCGGTGTACGAGGCGCAGGAGGCGGGCATCGCCGCCGTGAAGCCGGGCGCCGCCTACCGCGACTTCCATGACGCGGCGCAGCGGCACCTCGCGCACCGCCTCGTCGAGTGGGGCCTGCTCGACGGCGACCCCGACCGGGTCTTCGAGCTGGGCCTTCAGCGCCGCTTCACCATGGCGGGCACCGGCCACATGCTCGGCCTCGACGTCCACGACTGCGCCCAGGCGCGCACCGAGGAGTACGTCGGCGGCGTACTCGAAGCGGGGATGGTGCTGACCGTCGAGCCCGGCCTGTACTTCCAGGCGGACGATCTCACCGTGCCCGAGGAGTACCGCGGCATCGGGGTCCGCATCGAGGACGACCTCCTGGTCACGGCCGACGGCAACGAGAACCTGTCGGCGGGTCTGCCGCGGGACGCTGCCGCTGTGGAGAGGTGGATGGGTGACCTGACGGCCGGTCGCTGAGCGCTCCGCGCGGGGAAGTGCAGGCCTCGTCCGCGGGTGCGTCGTGGCTGGTCGCGCAGTTCCCCGCGCCCCTTCGGGGCGCTCCTCGTGGCACCTCCACAGGACACTATGCACTCGATGTATACACGCTATGTATAGTCATCGCATGCCCGCTTCGAAAAGCAAGATGAAGAGACGCGCCAGCCGGTTGCTTTCAACCACCACCTTTACGACGGTGGCCGCCCTGGGCCTCGCCATGGCCCTCACGGGGTGCACCAAGCTGGAGACGACCTCGCCCAGCACCGTCCGCAACGGCGGCGCGGCCGCGAACTCCGCGAACCAGGTGAAGCTGGGCACGGTCGACTGCAGCAGGGCCAAGTGCGTCGCGCTGACCTTCGACGCCGGGCCGAGCGAGAACTCGGCGCGGCTGCTCGACATCCTCAAGGACGAGAAGGTGCCCGCCACCTTCTTCACGCTCGGCAAGAACCACATAGCCAAGTACCCCGAGCTCGTGAAGCGCATGGACGCCGAGGGGCACGAGGTCGCGAGCCACACGTGGTCGCACAAGATCCTCACGGACATCGACCCCGACGAGGCACGTGAGGAACTGCGCAGGCCCAACGAGGCGATAGAGAAGCTGATCGGCCACAAACCGACGCTGATGCGCCCGCCGCAGGGGCGCACCAACGACGAGGTGAACAAGATCTCCCGCGAGGAGGGCCTCTCGGAGATCCTCTGGAGCGTCACCGCCAAGGACTACACGACGAACGACTCCGCGCTGATCCAGAAGCGCGTCCTCGACCAGACCGAGCGGGACGGCATCATCCTGCTGCACGACATCTACAAGGGCACGGTGCCCGCGGTGCCGGGCATCATCGACGGCCTGAAGAAGCGGGGCTTCGTCTTCGTGACCGTCCCGCAGCTGCTCGCGCCGGGCAAGGCGGAGCCGGGGAAGGTCTACCGGTAGCCCGCCGCCTGGCAGGATCGGCGGGTGGCTCTCTTCCGGATCGACCAGGAATCGCCCCTGCCCACCCACGAGGTCTGGCGGCGGCTCACCGCGTGGGAGCGGCACGGCGACGTGGTCCCGCTGACGCGGGTCGTCGTCAGGACGCCCCAGCCGACGGGCGAGGGAACGGTGTTCGTCGCGCGCACCGGTCTTGGCCGCATCGGATTCGACGACGTCATGCAGGTCGTGGTGTGGCGCCCGCCGGGCCCGGACGGCGCGGGCCTGTGCCGTCTTGAGAAGCGGGGGTCGTTCGTGACGGGCTGGGCGGAGATCGAGGTGTCCCCCCGCCCCGGGCCCGCCGGTTCGCTCATCGCCTGGCGCGAGGACCTGCGGGTGCGGTGGCTGCCGGCCTTCTGCGACGGGGCGTTGAGGCCGGCGGCGCGGTGGATGTTCGGGCGGGCGGTGACCAGGCTCCTGGCATCTCCGCCGCCCCGGCCCGACGGAGGCGCGCCCGGCGTTTGAGGAGAGGCGGGACTACTCGCGCGATGCCCGCGTACGGGCGTGCAGCGTCCGCGCCACCTTCGGCCCCAGCCACCGCTTCATCCTCCGCAGCGGCTCCAACTGCTCGGCGGCGCGGTCGATTCGGTAGTAGAGCTGCGGCGGGATGTGCGGAAGCAGGGGCGAGTGGCGCTGGCCCAGGAGTGCGAACATCTGGGGCGGGTCGAGGCGGATGTAGCGCGGCAGGTTCTCGTACCACTGGGCGCTGTAGCGGGCCGCGCTCTGGACGGAGAGCAGTGCGGACCTCCGCTCGCGCCCGTAGGCGTCCAGGGCGGGTTCGAGGCGCGGGCTCCCGCGCAGGGCCGCCGCCAGGGCGAGGGCGTCCTCCAGGGCGAGGGTGGTGCCGGCGCCGATCGAGTAGTGCGTGGTGTGCGCGGCGTCGCCGAGCAGGACGAGGTTGTCGCGGTGCCAGGTGCGGTTGGTCAGGGTGCGGAAGTTGAGCCACTGCGCGCCGCCGTCGGCCTGCGCCCTGCCGATCAGGCGGTGCCCGTCGAGCGGCCCCGCGAAGAGCCGTTCCAGGAGGGCGAGGCTCTCGGCCTCGCTCGCCTCGTGCAGACCGAGGCCGGTCCAGGTCTCCGGGGAGCACTCGACGACACAGGTGCTCCGCTCGTCGCTGAACCGGTAGCCGTAGCACCAGATCCAGCCGTGCGCGGTCTCGACGAAGGCGAAGGTGAAGGAGTCGAATACCTTGCTGGTGCCGAGCCAGATGTACTTGTTGCGGCCGACCGCGACCTCGGTGCCGAAGTGCCCTGCGTGCCGCTCGCGAAGACCGCTGTGGACGCCGTCGCCCGCGACGACCAGGTCGGCGTCGGAGAGCATGTCCGCGGCCGTGATCTCGCTCTCGAACTCGACGCGTACGCCGAGGGACCGGGCCCGCCGGGTGAGGATGTCGAGCAGCCGGTGGCGGCCGATGCCGAAGCCCTCGTCGCCGTGGTGCACGGTCTTGCGGTCCCCCACGTGCGCGATGCCGTCGCTCCAGCGGACCGAGTGCCCGACGACGGCGTGCGCGGACTCGGGGTCACCGGCCCGGAGCTTGTCGAGCAGGCCGCCCCAGTAGGTCACGCCCCAGCCGTAGGTGGACCCGGCGGGGTTGCGCTCATGGACGGTGATGTCGTGGGACGGGTCCTGCCGCTTGAGCAGGATCGAGAGGTACAGGGCGGCGGGTCCGCCGCCGACGCAGGCGACCTTCACACATGCTCCCAATGCGACACAAAGTGAAAGATTTTTCACGCAAGGTAGCAGGGATGGCGGAAGGCCCAGCGGACGTCACCACACCGGGGGCGGCGGCGACGCGACGGGATGTCCGGCGAGCCGGTCGAGCCCGGCGCGGACCGCCTCCTCCAGATGGCGGTCCCGCCCCGCGACCAGATCCCCGGGCGTGCACCTCACCTCGATGTCCGGCGCCACTCCCCTGTTCTCCAGCTGCCAGCCGTCCCGCGCGAACCAGTACGCCTCACGCGGCAGGATCAGTCCGGTGCCGTCACCCAGGGAGAAGTTCCAGTCCATCACGTTCACCCCGCCCCAGGTGCGGTTGCCGACGACGGGGCCGACGCCAAGGGCACGGACCGCGGCCGCGGCGACATCGCCGTCGGAGCCCGTGAACTCGTCGGTGACCACGACGACCGGGCCCCGCGGAGACAGCGAGGGGTAGCTCAGCGCGGAGCCGCCGCGGGTGACGCGCCAGCCGAGTACGCGGCGCGCGAGCGTCTCGACGACGAGCTCGGAGAGATAGCCGCCGGTGTTCTCCCGGAGGTCCACCACGACGCCATCGCGGTCGAACTCGGTGCGCAGGTCGCGGTGGAACTGTGCCCACCCCGACCCCAGCATGTCCGGGATGTGCAGATAGCCGAGCCGCCCGCGCGACGCGTCGGCGACCAGCTCGCGGCGGGAGGCCACCCAGTCGTGGTACCGCAACGCCGCCTCGTCACGCAGCGGGACGACCACCACGGTCCGTGGCTCACCGCCCTGCCCGGGGCGCACGGTCAGCCGGGTGGCCAGACCCGCCCGGCCCGCGAGGAGGACGGCGGGGCTCCGGTCGGGCGTGACGGACACGCCGTCGACCTCCAGGACCGCGTCGCCCTCGCGTACGCCGACGCCGGGTGCCCGCAGCGGCGACACCGCGCCCTGCACCGAGGCGTCGCCGCGCGGCACCCGGCCCACGCGCCAGGTCCCGTCCGCGTCCCGCGTCAGGTCGGCGCCGAGCAGGCCCTGGGCGCGCCGTTCCCGGTGCGGCGCCGGGCGTTCGGTGACGTAGGCGTGGGAGCAGCCGAGCTCTCCGTGCACCTCCCAGAGCAGGTCGATGAAGTCGTCGTAGCAGCCGAGCCGCCGCACCAGCGGCCGGTACCGGTCGAGCACGGCGTCCCAGTCGACGCCTCCCATGTCGGCGCGTACGTAGACGTCGCGGATGAGACCGCCGTCCTCGTCGAAGCCCTGGGCCCAGCGCGCGGGCGGATCGACCCGGACGCGCACCCGGTCCAGGTCGACGTCCTTCGCCTCGCCCGGCGCCGCGGGCCGGTCGGCGGGCAGCAGGGACAGCGCCGAACCGGTCCTGGCCAGGACCCGCAGGCCGTCTCCGGTCACGGTGTACTCGTCGACGTCCGCCCGGATCTCGCTCGCGCGGCCCGCAGCGAAGTCCCAGCGCATCAGCGTGCCGCGGTCCGCGAGCCAGTCGCCGCTGGGGTTCTTGCGGATCCACAGCACACCGCCGTCGGCCGCGCGCAGGTCGATGAGGTCTCCCGCGGGTACGGGGAAGGCCTCCACCCGCTCGGCGATGGCCTCCCGGTCGAGCCGCGTCCCGACGCCACCGGGGTCCGGAGCGGGGCGCGGGTCGTGCGGCGAGAAGGGTGACGGTGTGTCAGCGGCCAGCGGCAGGAGGCAGAGCCGGGTGCCCGCCGCGAACGCCGGTCCCAGCAGGTGCGCCTGCGGGGTCGTTTCGAAGTTCCGCTCGGACAGGAAGGCCAGATGGCGCCCGTCCGCGGTGAACGCGGGCGAGCGGTCGCTGAACCGCGGCTCGGTCGCCCGCACCACCGCTCCGTCCTCCAGGTGCGCGAGTCTGATCTGGCGCACCTTGTTGGGGTACGGATGTGACCAGGCGAGCCACCGCGAGTCCGGCGAGAAGACCACGTCGGTGACCTCACCGCCGTCGGTGCGGTCCACCTCGGTCACCTCACCGGAGTCGACGCGCACCACGAGGACGCGGCCGTCGTGGGCGGCCAGCGCCAGCGAGCAGCCGTCGGGCGCCGCCACGAGTTCCCGCACCCGGCCAAGGCGCCCGGCACCGAACCGGTGCGACGCCGCCTTGCTGCCGGAGACCGCCGGCGGCGTGCTGACCTCGATCGCCTCGTGACCGTCCACGACCACGACGCGGGCGACCCTGCCGGAGTCGCCGAGGACGCGGGGCAGCCTGGCCCGGGTGCCCGGTTCCACGGCCAGCGCCCGCGCGGGCTCGTCCGGTCCGCCGAGCCACTGCGCCGAGCCGCTCGCCGTGACCACCACGCCCTCGCCGGTCCGGTCGGCGTCGAAGCCCTCCAGCGCCTCGCTTCCGGTGACGGTGTACGGCGCGCGCCCGGCGCCCGGACTGCCGAGGGCGACGTCGACGCGTACGGCCTCCTGATCCGGGCCGAGGCCGGGCAGCAGCCACAGCTCGCCGCCGCTCTGGTAGACGACGCGGGTGCCGTCCGTGGTGGCGTTGCGCGTGGCGAAGGGATGCGCCGTGTGACGGCGCAGATCACCGCCGTCGGGCAGGCTCGACCAGAGCCGGCCGTTGTCCTCGTGGTCGGAGAGGAAGGCGATGCGGCCGCCGACCCACAGCGGGCACTCGATGTTGCCGTCGATGTCGGGATGGACCCGGGCGAACTCGCCGTCCCCCGCCCGGTCGATCCACAGCCGGCCGGTGGTGCCGCCCCGGTACCGCTTCCAGAACGCGGCCTCACCGAACATCGAAGGGGTCTGTACGAGGACGGCGCCCGCCGGTCCGTGCGCCACCCCGGAGACCGGTCCGTAGGGCAGCCGCCTCGCCGGGCCGCCGTCGAGGGGAACCGCCCAGGCCCAGGTCCTTCGCGTGGCACGCTCCCCGGCCGCGCTCACCACGAGAATTTCCTCGGACGAGAGCCAACCGAGCACCCGCGTACGGGAGTTGGCCCAGTGCGTGACGCGGACGGGGACACCACCGTCGACCGGGGCGACGACGGCCTCGGGCGCGCCGTCGCGCCAGGCCGTCCACGCGAGCAGCCGGCCGTCCGGGCTGATGCGCGGATGCCGGGCCGGTTCCCGCTCCGCGCTGGCGCGCCACGCCCGGCCACCGCCGAGCGGCACGGTCCACACGTCCTGCTCGGCGACGAAGGTCAGCAGGCCGTCGTGCAGGTGCGGGTCACGCAGGTAGCCGTCCGCCGGGCGGGCGATGCGCGGGCGGGGCGACGGCGTGGGCGAGGGCGAGGACAAAGGGGTGCTCCCGGTCAGGCGTGGTCAGGGGGACGTCGGCGCGGCGGTCGGCGTCAGTACAGGCGGTCGTCCAGGCGTGCGATGCCCTCCGAGTGGTGGCCCATGAAGACGCACAGCAGGCCGTGCCGGCCCTCCGCCGTGAGCCCGATGGCGTCTTCGAGCACGGGGCCTTGGAAGCCGAGCACGATGCCGGAGGCAAGACCGGCCCGGGCGGCGGCCAGTTGCAGCCGCTGGGCTGCCGCGCCCGCGGCGACGGCCGCGTACCGGTAGGCGCGAGGACCGGCCCGTGCGACGGCGCGCTCCGGCTGCCAGTGGGAGACCACGGTCACGGCGGCCTGGCCCACCGAGTAGTTGGGCAGGGTGTAGACGCGGTCGTCCAGTGCCGTGGTGTCCGCCACCGGCACCAGGGCGTGCCGCTCGGGGTGGTAGTCGTACACACCGGCTTCGAGACCGGCCACGCGACGGGCCGCGAGCCGCAGACGCACGCCTCCACACGTTCCCCCGAGCCCGCGCGACGCCGCCCGCAGCGCCTCACCCAGGTCTGAACTCCGCACTGGGCGGCCGCCATTGAAGCGTCCGTTCGCGGATGCCCTGCGGGCCAGGGCGTCGGCGACGGGAACGGGACCGGCACCCGAGTCGGCGCTGTCCGAGGTGTCCAACGGCACCGCGTCCGACGGGGGATCCGGCAGCGACTCGTCCAACTCTCCTGGCCCCGAAGGCAAGTTGACCGAAGTCGCCTTGTGCACGGCGCTCACCAGAGGAAACTCGCGGGTCTCACGGGAGCGTTCGCGAGGAGCGCTCCGGACGGGGCGGGCCCGGTGATCGTCGCACCGGAGCGGGCTCCCGGGCGGCCGGTCGGCCCAGGAGAGCGGAAGGACCGCCAGCACACCGCCCTCGTGGGGGGCCAGGCCCAGCATCCGGGCGAGCGCCCGGTCGTCGAAGGCGAGACACGGGTCGCCCACGACACCGTACTGCTGCCCCAGCGCACCCCATGAGCCGAGGAAGGCGCCCAGGTCGTGCAGCATCAGGTGGTAGGCGAAGTTGTTGTACTTGTACGCCGACTTCCAGAAGCGCAGCGCGCAGAGCAGGTACGCGTCGGTCCCGTCGGGTCGCTCCGGGCGCAGGGCCGCGGCGATCTCCGGCACGGGGTTCCCGGCGGCGACCCGCTCCAGCGCGTGCAGCCCCGAGGCGTAGTGATGGATCCCGGAGGACATCGGCGCCGATGGGCCCGCCGCCACGTACAGCTCCAGGGGGTAGGCGCCGCCCCCGGACGGGGTGCCGCGGCCCCAGCGGGCCCCGGTCAGTGTCGTCGCGCCCGCGATGTCGGGGCTCCAGTCGATCTGCCAGCGGCGGGACAGCACCCCTGCGGAGAGATGGAGGAACGAACCGAGGAGCGGCAGGTCGAACCGGCCGTCGCCGGCGGGGACTTGGGGGTCGTGCAGGGGCAGCGGCCGCCGTTCGGTCTGCGGGTAGTAGGTGTGCGGGTCGGGCCGGTCGGCCCAGTCGGGTGCGAATCCCGGTGGCGCGATCGGAGCCGTCCAGCGCGTGCGCACGGCGTGTACGTAGTCGAGGACGGCCTGCGCCGCATCGTTCGGAGCCATCGCTCTCCTCCGCCTGACGGTCGTTCAGTCATGGTTCGTCGGGTCACCGCAGGGCGGCGATCCAGGTGCCCGTCAGGGGAACGGGTGCGGGTGCCGGTGGATCTCTTCGTCGCTCAGCGGCGCGGAGCGCAGTCCGGCCCGGTGGGCGGCGGTGCGCAACCGCTCGCTGCGCAGGGCCCGTTGCTGGTCCCAGCCGAAGTCGATGGGGATGAGCCCCTGGGAGACGACGGCGACGGTGCGCACTCCGATGCCGAGCTGTTCCGGCGGCGTCTGGTCGACGACGGCCAGTTCCCCGTCCACCGCGTCGGTGACGAGCCGTGCGCAGTGGGCGAGTTGGCTGCGTACGTCGCCGTCCCGCGGTCTGACGCGGTTCCAGTCCGCGAACACCTCGTCCAAGGGCCGCGGCCCGGTCTCCCGGGCGCCGAACAGGAATTCCGTACGGTCCGCCATCTCCGGCAGGCCGTAGAGCATCAGGTGGTCGTGCAGGGTGCGCACCTTGTCGTAGTCATCGGCCATGGCGCGCAGTTCGCTCTCGGCGGTGGTGACGCGCGCGGCGAAGTTCTCCACCAGCGACGACACCTCGCCCACCGCCGATGCCACGGCGTCGGCCGGTTCGAGCGCGGCACCGGCCGAGAAGACGACGTCACCCGGGCCCGGTACGCGGCGCTTGGCGACGCAGAGCACCGCGGGCACGGGCAGGTCGATCCGCATGTCGAAGAGGTGGATGTCGTACCCCTCGCCGCTCATCCGGTCGATCAGAGCGGCCGTCCCCGAACGGCCGCAGTCGCGGGGGTCGATCGCCTGGACCTGCTGCGCCCCGTACCAGGTGAGCAGAAACGCGTCGCGCTCGATCAGCTCCAACAGGCCGAACAGGGCGGCCTCTTCGAGGCAGCTGCCGGTGGCGCAGCCGCTGGAGGAGCTCGTCGTGAAGCGCACACCGGGCGGGCGCGGCCCGTAGAAGGCCAGCTGTTCGGGTACGAGGACGGCCCGCTCGTCACGCAGCGAGTGACCCCACAGCCACTCCAGGCTCAGATCCGGGGTGAAGGGCACCATGTGCGGGCTGCGCGCGGCGTAGAACTCCGGCCCGTGCCCAAGGCCCGCCCGCGGGTCCAGGGCCGGCAGGGAAAGACGCCGCAGCTCGTTCAGCGAAGCCGTGGCCGCGGCCCTGCGGCCGCGGGCGTGCTGTCCCGCGTACCGCTCAAGGCCTTCGAGGAACGCCATGGCCTCGCTCTCGGCGTACGACTGGGAGTGCCCCGACCAGCTCACCTCGTACAGGGGCACGCCCTCGGTCCGCGTCCCGCCGAGGCGCATGGTGCCGTTGAGGTTGGCGTTGACCGCCGCCCCGCGCGACGATCCGGTCGACAGGGCGCCCAGGACGCCGCACACAGGGTTGACCAGCGCCTTCTTCGGGAGGGCGTAGTCGCGCCAGCTCCGCAGCCGGGAGCTGCCGGGTGCGAGGCCCGGCCGCGCGGTGGGAAAGCCGATGGCCTGGGGCGGCGCGTCCGGCCAACCCGGGCCGCACTGCGGGCAGTCGGGCTCCGCGAGCAGCGGATGGCGGGTGGTCCGCCCTGTGCTCAGGTCCACTTCGATGACGTCCGCCAGGTCCGCTCTCCGCGCGTCGCGGGCGTCGCCCCGCGCGCACAGCCGGGCGAGGACGGCCGCGATGTGCGGTGTGCCGAACTCGGCGAGGAGCGGGGTGCCGCCGCCCGCCACGACGTACGCGTCACCGTCCGCTTCGAGCGCTTCGCGCTCGTGCTCCTTGCGCAGGCGCAGCCAGCGGCGGCGCAGACAGCCCACACACGGGCGGACCGGCGCGTGGCCGGGGGCAACGGGGTGTTGTACGGGGCCGATCAGCGCGGTGGTCCGGTACAGCAGGACGGGCACACGGAGTCGGTCGGCGTGCGCGGCGGACGCCGGTGCCGGGGCGTCGTCCTTGCCGGGCAGGCCCAACGTGCCGATCTCCACGAGCAGTTCGCCCGACGTGAGCCCGTAGCGGGCCGCCTCCCGCGCGAGCCCGTCCCGCACCGCCGCCACATCGGCGGACGGTTCCCCGGCGGCGGGCAGCGTCACTATCTCCATGGGTTGAGCGCGCTCCTTGTAGGTGGCGGGGGCGTGGCCGTGGGGCCAGGGCCGTGGGGGGGGGGGCCGGGGGGGGGGCGCCCCCGCCCCCCGGGGGCGGGGTGTATGTTGAATAAAAAAAAAAAAACAACACAGAACACAATGAAATAGA
>NZ_JBHYIG010000111.1:0-12671 GCF_042740015.1 Streptomyces sp. NPDC059037 | reverse complement strand
CCCCGGGGGGGGGCCCTCTCAAAAATACCACGGGGTTGCGCGCGCCCTGTTTTGGTGGGGGGGGCGGGGCGGGGGCGCGGGGGGGGGGGGGGCGGGCGCCGGGGCCGCCCCCCACGGCCCATGAGGGCTACTTCTTCTCGGGCACCTGGTTGCAGTGACAGCCGCAGAAGACGCAGTCGGTGTGCAGCGACTCCGGAACGAGCTCGGCGGGGACCGCCTCCAGCTCGAAGGACTCCACGGACAGGCTGCTGAGGTCGGCGAGGTCGTTCTGCATGACGTCGTACCTTTCTGTTGGCCTTCTCCCGGGACGGGACGCCCCGGAAGCCGCCCGGCGCTCGCGCGCCGGGAAGTTCGTCGGGATCTGTCGGGATCTGTCGGGATCTACGCGTGGGTCAGCAGGACCCGGCCGGTCAGGGCGGGCAGTCCGGCCGCGGGCGCCGGCGGCAGCGTGCGCACGATGACGGCCTCGCGTCCGCGCCGCCGGAGCGCGGCGAGCAGACCCGCCAGACCGCCGTCCGCCGCCTCTTCACCGCTTCCGGGACCGGGCCCGGCTTCGCCGCGGGCCTCGGGGAACTCCTCGTACGGCACGAGGACGACCGACCGGGCGCCGTCGAGACGCGGCCCCTCGGCCGGCAACTGGAGCAGCCCGGCCAGTTCGAGCACGGCGCGGTGCAGCGCATCGGTCCGGGTCAGGCCGATCGCGGCCGCCCGTACGGCGGTCCTGCGGCTGTCCCGCAGCGGCTCCGCGTGCGCCACGACGACCCTTTCCGGGCCGTCCCCCAGCACTTCGGTGAAGCTCACGTCGGCCGCGAGGCGGCGCAGCGAGGGCAGGATCGACAGCTCACGGCTCACCTGTCCGGCGGCCGAGGGGTCGAGGCGCCGTATCGCCGCCGTGCCGGCACAGGCCGCCCGGACGTGTTCGTGGAGCAGCACGGAGAGCAGGCCGTTCAGCGCGGTCTCCTCGAACGTCGCGCCCGCGCCGTAGCCCGCCGCCATGTCGCCGTGCGGATCCGCCGCGGCGAGGGCCGGGGCGAACGCGATCCGCTCCGGAATCCACGTCACGACGCGGCGGCTCAGTGAATAGGCGGGAATCCAGGCGTCCTTGCCCTCCGGATCCTCGCCCGTACGCGGCGACGGCGACGGCAATGACGATGACTGCGACTGCGACTGCGACTGCGGCTGCGACTGCGGCTGCGGCTGCGGCTGCGGCTGCGCGCCGAACGCGGTCGCGGGCAACGCATCCGTGCCCTCGCCCGTCAGCCTGCCGTGGCTGCCGGTGAGGACCGGCATGAACACAGGGGTGCGCCGGACCGCTGCGACGCGGCGCGCCAGGCGTTCGACCGCGTCGGTCCGCGCGGCCTCAAGGGTGTCGTAGCTGCAGCCGTACGCGTCGGGACCCGGCGCACCGCCGACGCGGGCCCTGCCGATCTTCACCAGGAGTTGCGGCAGCTCCGCGTCGTCGAAGCCCGCGAGCAGGCCGAGCCTCGGGGCGGCGGCGGTCTCCTGGTGCGCGGCCCGCTCCGCGCTCTCCACGGGCAGGTCCGCACCCCCGGCGGCGAATCGCATGACGCCTTCCGTGAATTCACGGAGGGATTGCTGCTTGATGCAGTAGGGGCAGTCCAAATGGACGGCCAGCGGCTCCCGCACGCTCTCCAGGGAAATCGGATCGCGCAGGACGACCCCGCCGGAGAGTTCCGAATCCATGCAGCCTGAAAGCTGCTTGAACAACTCAGCCGCCAATTCGCTTCCTACGGCGGCCGATACAGCAGGAAACAGCTCTGCGGGAGCACCGCCTATCGTCCCGTTCTCGGCGAGCCAGAGCTGCAGGCAGAACCGGCAGGACTTTCCCGTGCCGACCAGTGGACCGAGCAGCAGGAGTTCGGAACTCGCGTCGCCGGAGAGGAACAGCAGCCCCCGTTCACCGGCGTGTTCGGCAAGGTCGGACGCGAGAGCGCCGGGCACTCCGTACGGAAGGACGAGCAGCGCGTCGGGGCGCCATGCGGCGGCCCGCCTGCGGACGGCCGCGCCGTCCCGCTCGTCGAAGAGCTCAAGGCCCGCCACGCCCGCCACGGCGCCCGGCGCATCGTCATCGGAGCCGGCGGCGACCCGGCACAGCGCCACCCTGCGCACGCCGTTGCGCAGCAGCAGGCGCGCGGCCGACGCGGCGCAGGGTCCGTCCCCGACCAGCAGCACCCTGGCGTCCCGCACCGTGCGGAAGGCGGCCTTCGGGGTGTCCGTGTGGTGGGCGAAGAAGGCGATCTGTTCGGCGTACGCGGCGCTGGTTTCCGCGTCGAGCACGTCGTCGCCCTCGACCCGGCGCGCCCGCAGGAAGCCGCTGCTCGCCAGTTGGCCGAGCAGGCGCGAGACCGCCGCGGCGCGTTCCTCGTCGAGGCCGGCGCACAGCTGTCCCTCGGTGCAGCCGCGGGAGAGTGCGGGGGCGAGCGCCGTCAGCCAGCGATAGGCGGAGCCGCCTTTCAGGAAGAAATCCTCGGAACTCCCCCGCAACAGCACACCGCCGGGCGCCTCGACAAAGGCGGCATCCTGTCTCAGGAACAGCTCTTCCTTGCTTCCTAACGGTTCTTCCACCGACTGGAGAGCCACACCCACCCCTTCGATTCCCTTTTCTCGGCTGCTCGTGAACTAACCTATTCCGCGGGCCCGTTGGGCAGCCACCATTCCTTGTGACGAAAAGCTGGCGGAGCGTGAGCGAAACCTTTGGAGGTTTTCACAATTGAGCCGTGGTCAGGCGACGGATCCGATGTGTCCTGCCGCCTTGCGCGAGCCGTCGTGGTGGATCGGCGTGTGCGCACCGGTCAGCGAGACACCGCTGCCGCCCCGCCGGTTGGCGACGATCTCCGCGGCGATGGAGAGCGCCGTCTCCTCCGGCGTACGGGCGCCCAGGTCCAGGCCGATGGGCGAGCGCAGACGGGCCAGTTCGAGCTCGGTGACGCCGACATCGCGCAGCCGCTTGTTGCGGTCCTCGTGGGTGCGGCGCGAACCCATCGCGCCGATGTAGGCGACGGGAAGCCGCAGCGCCGCCTCAAGGAGGGGCACGTCGAACTTGGCGTCGTGCGTGAGCACGCACAGCACGGTCCGCCCGTCGACCTCCGTGCGCTGCAGGTACTTGTGCGGCCACTCGACGACGATCTCGTCGGCGTCCGGGAAGCGGGTCTTCGTCGCGAAGACGGGGCGCGCGTCGCACACCGTCACGCGGTAGCCGAGGAACTTGCCCATGCGCACCAGCGCGGACGCGAAGTCGATGGCGCCGAACACGATCATCCGGGGCGGCGGCACGCTCGACTCGACGAGCAGGGTGATCGGCTGCCCGCAGCGCGAGCCGTCCTCCCCTATCTCGACGGTGCCGGTGCGGCCGGCGTCCAGCATGGCGCGGGCCTCCCCCGCCGCGGTGCGGTCCAGTTCGGGATGTCCGCCGAGCCCGCCTTCGTACCCGGCGTCGGTGTCGGAACGTACGAGAAGGGCGCGGCCCACGAGCTCCGCGGGTCCTGACGTGATCCGGGCGACCGCCGCGGCCTCCCCCAAGGAGGCCACGGCGAGCGCGGAAGCGAGAACCGGCCGCGCGGAGGAGTCCGCGCGGACCGGGGTGACCAAGATGTCAATGATGCCGCCGCATGTCAGGCCCACGGCGAAGGCGTCCTCGTCGCTGTATCCGAATTGCTCGACGACGCTCTCGCCGTCTTCGAGGGCCTGCTGACACAGGTCGTAGACGGCGCCTTCCACACACCCGCCGGAGACCGAACCGATCGCCGTGCCGTCCGAGTCGACGGCCATGGCCGCTCCCGGCTGCCGGGGCGCGCTGCCGCCGACCGCCACCACGGTGGCCACGGCGAAGTCACGTCCCTGCTCGACCCACCGGTTCAACTCTTCGGCGATGTCCAGCATCTCGGCCTCCTCAAAGGTTCTGCGGGTGTGTGGAGGGCTTGGCGCCTAGTGGACGCCCAGCCAGCTCTCGATGGGGTTGAGGGCGAAGTAGACGATGAAGATCACCGTCAGGCCCCACATGAAGGCCCCGATCTCGCGGGCCTTGCCCTGCGCGACCTTGATGGCCACCCAGGAGATGACACCCGCCGCGACACCGGTCGTGATGGTGTACGTGAAGGGCATGAGCACGACGGTCAGGAAGACCGGGATGGCGGTGGCGCGGTCGGCCCAGTCGACGTGCCGGGCGTTCATCATCATCATCGCTCCGATGACGACGAGGGCGGCGGAAGCGACTTCCTGCGGCACGATCGCGGTGACCGGCGTGAAGAAGAGGCAGGCCGCGAAGAACAGGCCGGTGACGACCGAGGAGAGACCCGTACGGGCGCCTTCGCCGACGCCGGTCGCCGACTCGACGAACACGGTCTGGCCGGAGCCGCCCGCGACACCGCCGATGGCACCGCCGGCGCCGTCGATGAACAGCGCCTTGGACAGGCCGGGCATCCGGCCCTTGTCGTCGGCCAGCTTGGCCTCGGTGCCGACGCCGATGATGGTGGCCATCGCGTCGAAGAACCCGGCGAGCACGAGCGTGAAGACGATCATGCCGACGGTCATCGCGCCGACGTCGCCCCAGCCGCCGAACTCGACGTCGCCGAGGAGCGAGAAGTCTGGTGTGGAGACCGCGCTGCCGTGCAGTTCGGGGGCGCCGTTCGCCCACTGCTTGGGGTCGATCACATCGAGCGCGTTCAGGATGACGGCCACGACGGTGCCGGTGACGATGCCGATCAGGATCGCGCCGGGGGTGTTGCGCGCCTGCAGCATGAAGATCAGGAGCAGGGTGCCCGCGAAGAGCAGCACGGGCCAGCCCGCGAGTTCACCGGCGGGACCGAGCGTGAGCGGGGTCGCCTTGCCGGGGTGGACGAAACCGCCCTTGACCAGGCCGATGATGGCGATGAACAGGCCGATGCCCATGGTGATGCCGTGCTTGAGGGCGAGCGGGATGGCGTTCATGATCATCTCGCGTAGCCCGGTGACCACCAGGAGCATGATCACCGCGCCGTACATCACACACATGCCCATGGCCTGCGGCCAGGTCATCTGGGGCGCGACCTGCGAGGCGATCACACCGGACACGGAGAGTCCGGCGGCGAGGGCCAGCGGCACCTTGCCGACGAAGCCCATCAGCAGGGTGGTGACCGCCGCGGCGAGCGCCGTCGCGGTGACCAGGGCCTTCTGGCCCATGGTGTCCCCGGCCACGTCCTTGCCGGACAGGAGGACGGGGTTGAGCAGGACGATGTACGCCATCGCCATGAAGGTGGTGATTCCGCCGCGCACCTCACGCGCGACCGTGGATTCCCGCAGGGATATGTGAAAGTACCGGTCGAGCCAAGACCTGCCGGCCGGAACACGCGAGCCGTTGCCCGCGTCCTCCGCCGTTGTCTTCGGCTCCGTTGACTGCTGGGTCATGGTGCCTAACTCCCAAGGTTCAAAGGGGCACCCGCAACAGGTGGTTCGGTTGGATCGACCTGTGGAGACTGCGGGATTTGGGATGGTGCGTTTGGCTGCACGACCCGGGGGACGGCCCGAGACGAACGGGGGCTCCTAAGAGCGTGGGTGCTGCGAATGACCGCGAGCGGTGCGGTACTTGTGATCTCCGGGCGGCGCGGGCAAGCGGAAGTGTGACGTTCCTGGGAGGCACACACCGCCCGGAGAGATCGGGGGAATCAGTTGCCGGTGAGGTGTTCGGGTCGTACCGGCGTCCTGTTCAGCTCCAGGCCCGTCGCGTTCCGAATGGCCGCGAGTACGGCCGGAGTCGACGAAAGGGTCGGAGCCTCGCCGATGCCACGGAGCCCGTACGGGGCGTGCTCATCGGCGAGTTCGAGCACGTCGACGGGGATGGTCGGCGTGTCGAGGATGGTGGGGAGCAGGTAGTCGGTGAAGGACGGGTTCCTGACCTTCGCCGTCTTGGGGTCGACGACGATCTCCTCCATGACCGCGATGCCCATGCCCTGGATGGTGCCGCCCTGGATCTGGCCGACGACGGAGAGCGGGTTGAGCATCTTGCCGACGTCCTGGGCGCAGGCCAGTTCGATGACCTTGACCAGGCCGAGCTCGGTGTCGACCTCGACGACGGCGCGGTGCGCGGCGAAGGTGTACTGGACGTGGCCGTTGCCCTGTCCGGTGACCAGGTCGAAGGCGACGGTGGGCCGGTGGCGCCACTCCTCCTCGATCTCGACGGTCTCGTCCTCCAGTACGTCGACGAGGTCGGCGAGGACCTCGCCGCCGTCCGTGACGACCTTGCCGCCTTCGAGAAGGAGTTCGGCCGTCGCCCACGCCGGATGGTACGAGCCCATCTTGCGCCGGCCGATCTCAAGGACCTTCTCGCGCACCAGCTCACAGGCGTTCTTGACGGCGCCGCCGGTGACGTACGTCTGACGGGACGCCGACGTCGAACCGGCCGAGCCCACCTGGGTGTCGGCGGGGTGGATGGTCACCTGCGTGACACCGAGCTCGGTGCGGGCGATCTGGGCGTGCACGGTGACGCCGCCCTGGCCGACCTCGGCCATCGCGGTGTGCACGGTCGCGACGGGCTCGCCGCCGACGACCTCCATGCGCACCTTGGCGGTCGAGTAGTCGTCGAAGCCCTCGGAGAAGCCGACGTTCTTGATGCCGACCGCGTAGCCGATGCCTCGTACGACGCTCTCGCCGTGCGTGGTGTTGGACAGACCGCCGGGCAGCTGCCGTACGTCGGAGCCCTCGCTGGACTCCCACTGGCGCTCGGGCGGCAGCGGCATCTCCTTGACGCGGCGAAGGAGTTCGGCGACGGGAGCGGGAGAGTCGACCGGCTGCCCGGTCGGCATGATGGTCCCCTGCTCCATGGCGTTGAGCTGCCGGAACTCGACCCGGTCCATGCCCAGCTTGTCGGCGAGCTTGTCCATCTGCGCCTCGTAGGCGAAGCACGCCTGGACCGCGCCGAAGCCGCGCATGGCGCCACAGGGCGGGTTGTTGCTGTAGAGCGCGACGGCCTCGATGTCGACGTCGTCGATCACGTACGGGCCCACGCTCAGCGAGGACGCGTTGCCGACCACGGCCGGGGACGCGGAGGCGTAGGCGCCGCCGTCGAGCACGATCCGGCACTTCATGTGCGTGATCTTGCCGTCCTTGGTGGCGCCGTGCTCGTAGGTGAGCTTCGCCGGGTGGCGGTGCACATGGCCGAAGAAGGACTCGAACCGGTTGTAGACGATCTTGATCGGCTTGCCCGTGCGCAGCGCGAGGAGGCAGGCGTGGATCTGCATCGAGATGTCCTCGCGACCGCCGAAGGCACCGCCGACGCCGGAGAGCGTCATGCGCACCTTCTCCTCGGGCAGGCCGAGGACCGGGGCGATCTGTTCGAGGTCCGAGTGCAGCCACTGGGTGGCGACGTACAGCTCGACGCCGCCGTCCTCGGACGGCACCGCGAGGCCGGACTCCGGGCCGAGGAAGGCCTGGTCCTGCATGCCGAAGGTGTACTCGCCCCTGACGATGACGTCGGCCTTCTTGGCGGCCTCGTCGGCGTTGCCGCGGATGATCGGCTGGCGGTGCACGATGTTCGGGTGCGGGACGTGACCCATGTGGCTGTCGGTGCGGCCCTCGTGCACGAGCACGGCGTCGGGGGCGAGCGCGGACGCCTCGTCCGTGATGACCGGCAGCTCCCGGTACTCGACCTTGATCTTCGCGGCGGCGCGGCGCGCGGTCTCCGGGTGGTCGGCGGCCACGAGGGCGACCGGCTCACCGTGGTGGCGGACCTTGCCGTGCGCGAGAACCGGCGTGTCCTGGATCTCCAGGCCGTAGTTCTTCATCTCGGCCGGCAGGTCGTCGTAGGTCATGACGGCGTAGACGCCGCTCATCGCGAGGGCCTCGGAGGTGTCGATCGACACGATCTCGGCGTGCGCCACAGTGGAGCGCAGGGCCTGGCCCCACAGCATGTCCTCGTGCCACATGTCCGAGGAGTAGGCGAACTCTCCGGTGACCTTCAGGGTGCCGTCGGGCCGCAGCGTCGACTCGCCGATGCCGCCCTTGGTCTGCGACCCCTGGGTGATCTTGGTGGGGGCGCCTGTCGTACGGGTGGATCCCATGGTCAGACCGCCTCTTCCTGACGATCCTGACGGGCGGCCGCGAGGCGGACGGCGTCCAGGATCTTCTCGTAACCGGTGCAGCGGCAGAGGTTGCCGGAGAGCGCCTCGCGGATGTCCGCGTCGGTCGGCTGCGGGTTGCGCTCCAGCATCTCGTCGGCCGCGACGAGCAGACCGGGGGTGCAGAAGCCGCACTGGACGGCGCCCGCGTCGATGAACGCCTGCTGGATCGGGGAGAGTTCGGTGCCCTCGCCCGTCTGGCCGTCGGTGCCCTCGGCCTGCCAGCGCTGGGCGCTGTCCAGGGAGACACCGCACGCGCCGGAGGCGCAGCCGCCGCCCGGGTGGGCGTCCTCGCGGTGCTTCGCGTAGTCGGCGAGACCCTCGACGGTGGTGACCTCGCGGCCCTCCACCTGACCGGCCGCGACCAGGCACGAACACACCGGCACACCGTCGAGACGGACGGTGCAGGAACCGCACTCGCCCTGCTCACAGGCGTTCTTGGAGCCCGGAAGCCCCATGCGCTCGCGCAGCACGTACAGAAGGGACTCGCCCTCCCAGACGTCGTCGGCTTCCTGCTGACGGCCATTGACCGTGAAGTTGACACGCATTACGCGACTCCCTCAGTGCTGCGGCCCTTGCCGCGGTACGTCTCCCAGGTCCAGCCGAGCGTGCGGCGGGCCATGATCCCGACGGCGTGGCGGCGGTAGCTCGCCGTGCCGCGTACGTCGTCGATCGGGTTGGCGGCGCCCGAGGCGAGCTCCGCGAACTGCTTGGCGATCGAGGGGGTGATGATCTTCTTGCTGTCCCAGAAGCCGCCCTCCTCGAGCGCCGCGTTCAGGAACTCCTCGGCGGCCTTGGCCCGGATCGGGGTCGGGGCGGCGGAGCCGATGCCCGTCCGTACCGTCCGGGTCTCGGGGTGCAGGGCGATGCCGAAGGCGCACACGGCGATGACCATCGCGTTGCGGGTGCCGACCTTCGAGTACTGCTGGGGGCCGTCCGCCTTCTTGATGTGGACGGACTTGATCAGCTCGTCGGGGGCCAGCGCATTGCGCTTGACACCAGTGTAGAAGTCGTCGATCGGGATGAGGCGCGAGCCGCGTACGGACTCCACCTCGACCTCGCAGTCGGCGGCGAGCAGCGCCGGGTGGGCGTCACCGGCCGGGGACGCCGTGCCCAGGTTGCCGCCGACGCCGCCGCGGTTACGGATCTGCGGGGAAGCGACCGTGTGCGAGGCGAGCGCGAGCCCGGGGAGCTCGGTGCGCAGCTCCTCCATGATCTGGGTGTACGGGACAGAAGCGCCCAGCTGGACCGTCTCCTCGCCCACCTCCCACTCGCGCAGCTCGACGATGCGGTTGAGGTCAAGCAGGTACTCGGGACGACGGTGGTCGAAGTTGATCTCGACCATCACATCGGTGCCACCCGCAATCGGCACAGCGGTGGGGTGCTCGGCCTTCGCGGCGAGCGCCTCCTCCCAGCTGGCGGGGCGAAGGAAGTCCATGAGGCTCTCTTCTTCGTATCGTGGGTCGTTCGGTGGAGGTGATCCAGCCAAGCCGGGCCGGAGGCCTCTCGACTGCTCGTTCATGTGCTGTTAACGCGGAGTGGAGCCAGTACACCGCCAGGCCGTCCGATGGGGTCAGTCACCGAAACCATGAAGGAGTTGGCTGGCCAAGCCGCGCGTCTTGTAGATTCGTATGAAGAACGGTCCTCAGCAACCTCGCGGATTCCCCCTGGAAACCCCAGGCACCCGCCGACACACCACACCGGGTAGCCGGCCGGGGACTCCATGTACATCCCATTCGAGACAGATCGGCGGCGACGACACCATGCGGCTGCGCGCACTCCTTGACACCGAAGCGCTGGGCCTGCGACTGCTCGGCGGTGAGGACGAGCTGGACCGCACGGTGCGCGGTGTGATGACCACCGACCTGCGGGACCCCAGCCGCTACCTCACCGGCGGCGAGCTGGTCCTCACGGGTCTCGCCTGGCGCCACGACGCCTCGGACACGGAACCTTTCGTACGGATCCTGGCGAGCGCCGGAGTGGCGGCGCTGGCCGCCGGCGAGGCCGAACTCGGCGACATCCCCGACGACATCGTGGAGGCCTGCGCACGGCACCGCCTGCCGCTGTTCGCGGTCAACGAGCGGGTCGCCTTCGCGACGATCACCGAGCACGTCGTACGTCAGGTCTCCGGCGAGCGGGCCGGTGACCTCGCGGCGGTCGTCGACCGGCACCGCCGCCTGATGACCTCGGGCCCCGCGGGCGGCGGCCCCGACGTCGTCCTCGACCTGCTCGGCTCCGACCTGGACCTGCGGGCCTGGGTGCTCTCCCCCGCCGGCCGCCCCATCGCGGGCTCAAGCGCGGCGGGGCCCGCCCTGCCCACCGAGGTCTGCGCGCGTCTGGCGGGCGAGCACCTGGCGGCGGCGCGGACCGGGCGGCGCGGACCGCACCGGGTCCAGGTGGACGGCGTCACGTACTCGCTGTTCCCCATTCGGAGCAGCGGGCGGGCATCGGCATCCGCGAGCGCGGGCACGGCGGCGTCGCGCGACGTACGCGAGACGATCCTGTCGGACTGGCTCCTGGCGGTCGAGGCCGACGCGGGCGACTGGCCCGAGGAGCGGCTCGACCTGCTGCAGGGCGTGACCCAGCTGATCGCGGTCGAGCGGGACCGGCGGGACGCCGCCCGCACGGTGCGCCGCCGCCTCGCCCAGGAGGTCCTCGAACTGGTCCAGACGGGCGCGGCCCCGGCGGAGATCGCCGCACGCCTCCGGGTGGCCGCCCCGGTGCTCCTTCCGGGCCTCGGCGCGGCGCCGCACTGGCAGGTCGTGGTGGCCCGCGTCGAGTGGGACGGCGGGGAGATCGAGGGCGGCCCGGTGGCCCAGTCCCTCCTGGAGGAGATCCTCGTGGACCCGCTGTCTGCGGGCCCCGAGCCCTCCGACCGGATCGCGGTGGCCCATACGGGTGACGAGGCGATCGCGCTCGTGCCGCTGCCCGCGGTGTCCTCGGAACACGACGGCTCGGAGACGGGCCTGCTCGCGGATTCTCTCCTCGAATCCGTCCACGCCCCCTTGTCGGCGGGCCTGGACGGCGACGGCCGCCTCACGCTCGGCGTGAGCGCTTCCGTGCACTCGGCGGAGGGCCTGCGCGGCGCCCTGGAGGAGGCCCGGCACGCCCGCCGGGTCGCCGCGGCGCGCCCCGGCCGGGTCTGCGCGGCCGGCCACCAGGAACTGGCCTCGCACGTACTTCTGCTCCCCTTCGTGCCGGACGACGTCCGCAGGGCGTTCACGGCCCGCCTCCTCGACCCGCTGCGGGACTACGACCGGCGCCACCGCGCGGAGCTCATCCCCACCCTGGAGGCGTTCCTCGACTGCGACGGTTCGTGGACGCGCTGCGCCGCGCGGCTGCACCTGCACGTCAACACGTTGCGCTACCGCGTCGGCCGTATCGAGCAGTTGACGAGTCGTGACCTTTCGCGCCTCGAGGACAAGCTCGATTTCTTCCTGGCACTGCGCATGAGCTGACAGCGGGCGCGGCCCTCAAACCCCTTCCATGACCCGCCCTTTGTGAAATCTTTCACCCAGCCCCTTGGCCGGACGTGTCGATCCGTGCTGAGATGCGCCCACGACTCAACAGCTCAATGGCGTGCTCGGGGAGGGCAACGTGGCGCATACCGCCATGTCTGGTACCGGAACGACTGCAGGGGACGATCCACTCCAGACCGCGGTATGGCGGCTGCGCTCGCGCGGCTGTTGGACCGACGCGGCCGCGCTGCTCGCCTCCCGGGAGGGGGCGAGGGCGGCCCTCCAGAGAACGTCACTCCTGGTGGAGCGCTGCCTGTTCACCGGGGACGGGTGGAGCGAGGCCGAGGACGGGCTCCGTACGGCGGAGGCGCTTGCCGTCGAGGACGACGACCGGGGCGCGGCGGCTTGTGAGCGGGGGCAGTTGGCGTACGCGTCGACGGTGCTCGGGGTCCGGGACCGGGCCGACGAGGCGCGTACGGCGCTGGGGCGGGCGGCGGCGTTGCTCGCCCCCAATGCCTCGGGGCGGCCGCTGCTCGACTTCCGCCGGGGTCTTGTCGCCGAGCATCTCGCGGACTCGCCGCAGGCGGCGCGGGCGGCGTACCGGCGGGCGCATGCCGGGGCCACGGCGCACGGCGACTCCCTGCTCCTGTCCTTCACGTGGCGGCATCTGGCCGGACTCGCCCTGCGGGAAGGGGAGTTGGCGGAGGCACGGCACGGTTTCGCGGAGTCCCTCCGCATCCGCGAGGAGCTGGGCTATCTGGTCGGCACGGCCCCCGCGCTGGCGGCCCTGGCCGACGCGGAGCCGGAGCCGGAGGCGGGCCGCCTCCGCGCCGAGGCCGCGCGCCTCTTCCGCCTGATGGGCGGGGTCCCGTCCTGGCTGGCCCAACATCTGTCACCACCGGCACCGGCGGCGTGAGGTCGGGGCGGCTTCACTTTCCCCAACCCCGCCCCTACCCGAATCCTTTCCGGCTGCGCCGGCCGCGAGGTGACCGCAGATCACCGCCTCCGCCGAGTTCGTCCTCAAACGCCGGACGGGCTGAAAAAGCTACAGACGGGTGGGCGGGCAACTGCCGGGTATCGGGCGGGTGGGCGGGAAAGCTTTCGC
>NZ_JBHYIG010000110.1:0-27856 GCF_042740015.1 Streptomyces sp. NPDC059037 | reverse complement strand
ACCACCGGGGGGGGGGCCCGCCGGTCGCCCCCCCCCCCCCCCGGGGGGCCCGGCCCGCCCCCCGCGGCTTCTTTGCGTCCCTTTTCGCATCGGCCTCCACGCCATATTGACATGATCATGAAGTGTCACGAGCCTGGCGTTCCGCACATATGTGCCGGACAACTGCAAGGGGGGCTCATGAGACGAAGAGCGAGAGCCAGATCGGTCGTCGCCGCGGGCGCGCTGCTCATCGGCGGACTCGTCGCCGCGCCGCACGCGCAGGCCGATCCGAAGGCCCCGGCCGCCGACGATCCGGCGGCCGTGAAGGTCTACGAAGCCGACGTCACCAAGCAGCAGATACCCATCCTGGTGAAGGCGGGCCAGGACGCCCATGAACTCGCGGGCCAGGCGCCCGAGCGCGGCACCGCCCGCGTCCAGGTCTATCTGACCGAGGCGCAGGCCAAGGGCGTCGAGCGCGAGGGCATCGAACTCACCGAGCACAAGGTCTCGGCGAGCACGGAGAAGAAGCTCAAGGCCGCGGGGGACGGCGTCTTCAGGCCGTACGGCGGAAAGGGCGGCCTGAAGGAGGAGATCGTCAAGACCGGGCAGGCCCACCCCGGGATCACCAAGGTCGTCTCCATCGGCAAGACGCTCAAGGGGCAGGACATCCTCGCGCTCAAGCTCTCCAAGGGCGCGAGCAAGTCCAAGGACGGCTCCAAGCCCGCCACGCTCTACCTCTCCAACCAGCACGCGCGCGAGTGGATCACCCCCGAGATGAACCGCCGCCTGCTCCACCACTACCTCGACAACTACGGCAAGGACCAGCGCATCACCAAGCTGGTGGACTCCACCGAGCTGTGGTTCGTGCTCTCGGCCAACCCTGACGGCTACGACTTCACGCACGCCGCCGACGGCAACCGCCAGTGGCGCAAGAACCTCCGCGACATCGACGGCGACGGCAAGATCGCGGCGGGCGACGGCGTCGACCTCAACCGCAACTTCGCCTACAAGTGGGGCTACGACAACGAGGGTTCGTCCCCGGAGCCCTCCTCCGAGACCTACCGCGGCACGGGACCCATGTCCGAGCCCGAGACCAAGGCGCTCGACCGCCTCCAGAAGCGCATCGGCTTCGAGTACGGCATCAACTACCACTCGGCGGCCGAACTGATCCTCTACGGAGTGGGCTGGCAGGTCGCGACGCCCACCCCGGACGACGTGCTCTACAAGGCCCTCGCGGGCACTCCCGAGAAGCCCGCAATCCCCGGCTACCACCCGCAGGTCGCCTCCGAGCTCTACACCACCAACGGCGAGGCGGACGGCCACGCGGGCAACATCAACGGCATCTCGATGTTCACGCCGGAGATGTCCACCTGCCAGACCGTCTCCGCGCTCGACCCGAACGACCCCTGGAAGCCCGAGGACTGCGCCTCGATCTTCACCTTCCCGGACGACGAGAAGCTGATCCAGCAGGAGTTCGCGAAGAACATCCCCTTCGCGCTCGCCGTCGCCGAGACCGCCGCCCACCCCGACCAGCCGGTCTCCGTCCCCGGCATCGAGGCCCCCGACTTCACCCCGGACGCCTTCACGACGTCGTACGCGCGCGGAGCCGACCAGGAGGTCGCCGTCACCGCCCGCAAGTCGGTGCGCGACAAGGAGCTCAACTACCGCGTCAACGGCGGCCGTACGCACGATGACGACCTCAAGGCCTGGAAGGGCGGCGAGACGTACGGCGGCGAGGACAACCTGCACTTCGACCAGTACCGCGCCGCCGTCGAGGACGCGCGCGTGGGCGACAAGGTCGAGGTGTGGTTCACCGGGCGCACCAAGAAGGGCCGCACGGAGAGCGAGCACTTCACGTACACCGTCGCCGAACGCCCCAAGGCGAAGACGCTCGTCGTCGCCGAGGAAGGCGCCACCGCCACACAGGCCCAGAAGTACGTCGACGCCCTCAAGGGCAACGGGCGTTCGGCCGCGGTCTGGGACGTCGCCGAGAAGGGCGCCCCGCACCCGCTGGGCGTGCTCGGCCACTTCTCGACGGTCGTGCACTACACCGGCGACCCGGTACCCGGCGCGCCCACCCAACTCGCCCTGCGCGCCTACCTCAACGAGGGCGGCAAGCTGATCGAGTCCGGCGAGCGCACGGGCGGCAACGTGGACCTCGGTGACGCGCTCACCGACGACTTCGCGCAGTACTACCTGGGCGCGTACGAACGCCTCTCCGCACCCGGCGCCAACAGCTTCGCCGGCAGCGGGGCGCTCGACGGCGTCAAGACCCCGCTCGCGGCGGCCGGCGCCAACCCCCTGGACAAGGCGGGCCGTTACACCGTCACGTCCGACAACCTGCCCGCCGACGACTTCCCGCAGTTCAAGAGCGCGGCCGCCGGCAGCTACCCCGGACTCAGCAACCCGTACGCACCCTTCGAGGGCCAGGGCATGGCATCGGCGACCCATGCCGACCAGGACTGGAAGCGGCTGACCCGCACCATCGACCTGACCAGTGTCACGGCCGCGGACGCGCCGGAGCTGCGGTTCGCGCTCAACTGGAACCTGGAGCCGGGCTACGACCACGGCATCCTGGAGGCGCACACCCCGGGCGCCGACGACTGGACCACGCTCCCGGACAAGAACGGGGGCTCCAAGACGGACGTGCCCGCGGAGTGCGGGGCCGGGTTCTTCATCAACGGCCACCCGTTCCTGCGCCACTACCTGACGCAGACGGCGACCGGCTGCACGGCCAGCGGCAGCAGCGGCGCCTGGAACAGCTTCACCGGCGCGGCGGGCGGCTTCAAGCCCGTCGCCTTCGACCTCAGTGCCTACGCGGGCAAGAAGGTCGAGGTGTCGCTCAGCTCCGTCACCGACCCCTCCAGCGGAGGCCGCGGCCTCTTCGCCGACAACGCGCAACTCGTCGTCGGAGGCAACGTGACGGAGACCGAAGGATTCGAGTCCGGGCTCGGTGTCTGGGCCGTCTCGCCGGCCCCGGCCGGGAGCCCCAATATCACAGGCGACTGGGCGCGCACCGGGGAGCTCTACAAGCCCCACGCGGCCGTCACAGCGCGTGACAGTGTGCTCCTCGGCTTCGGGTTCGAGCATGTGCCCGGAAACCCAGAGCGCACCGCTCTAATGGGCGCCTCCCTGGCACATCTGAGCCGCTGACGCTCCGTGACGAAGGCTGGCCCGTGCCCCTACTGGACGGTACGGGCCAACCTGCCGCCGAAGCCCCCTCTCGATGTCACTTTGGGGCCATCAGAGAGGTAGGGTCGGAGGCGGTCGGGGACATCCCATACATCTCGCCGGCGTCTGAAACCGGCGTACCAACGAGGAGATCGGTTCGTGACGATCCGCGTAGGCATCAACGGCTTCGGCCGCATCGGGCGCAACTACTTCCGGGCGCTGCTCGAGCAGGGTGCGGACATTGAGATCGTGGCTGTCAACGACCTGGGTGACACCGCGACGACGGCGCACCTCCTGAAGTACGACACCATCCTGGGCCGTCTCAAGGCCGAGGTGTCGCACACCGAGGACACCATCACGGTCGACGGCCACACCATCAAGGTCCTTTCCGAGCGCAACCCCGCGGACATCCCCTGGGGCCGGCTGGGCGTCGACATCGTGATCGAGTCCACGGGCATCTTCACGAAGAAGGCCGACGCCGAGAAGCACATCGCCGGCGGCGCCCAGAAGGTCCTCATCTCGGCTCCGGCCAAGGACGAGGACATCACCATCGTGATGGGCGTCAACCAGGACAAGTACGACCCCGCGCAGCACAACATCATTTCGAACGCGTCCTGCACCACCAACTGTGTGGCGCCGATGGCCAAGGTTCTGGACGAGAACTTCGGCATCGTCAAGGGCCTGATGACCACGGTCCACGCGTACACCAACGACCAGCGCATCCTGGACTTCCCGCACTCGGACCTGCGCCGCGCCCGCGCCGCCGCCGAGAACATCATTCCGACCACGACCGGTGCCGCCAAGGCCACCGCTCTGGTCCTGCCGCAGCTCAAGGGCAAGCTCGACGGCATCGCGATGCGCGTCCCGGTCCCGACCGGTTCGGCCACCGACCTGGTCGTCGAGCTGCAGCGCGACGTCACCAAGGACGAGGTCAACGCCGCGTTCAAGAAGGCCGCCGACGACGGCGACCTGAAGGGCGTCCTCTACTACACGGAGGACCCGATCGTGTCCTCGGACATCGTCGGCGACCCGGCGTCCTGCACCTTCGACTCGTCCCTGACCATGGTCCAGGACGGCAAGTCGGTGAAGATCCTCGGCTGGTACGACAACGAGTGGGGTTACTCCAACCGCCTCGTCGACCTCACGGTCTTCGTCGGCGGCCAGCTCTGATCGTCAGAGCAGACACCTCGATGTGAGTACAGGGTCCGGACCGCGCAATACTGCGGTCCGGGCCTTGTTGCACGTCAGCCCTCTTAAGGAGTCCTGGAGTCCAGCCATGAAGACGATTCGTGAACTTCTCGCCGAAGGGGTCGAAGGCAAGCGGGTCTTCGTCCGCGCCGACCTCAATGTGCCGCTCGCCGACGGCACCATCACCGACGACGGCCGCATCCGCGCCGTCCTGCCGACCGTCAAGGCGCTCGCGGACGCGGGCGCCAAGGTGGTCGTCGCCTCGCACCTGGGCCGCCCCAAGGGCGCCCCGGACCCGGCGTTCTCGCTGCTGCCCGCCGCCGAGCGGCTCGGTGAACTCCTGGGCGCGCCCGTCGCGTTCGCGCAGGACACCGTGGGCCCCGCCGCGCACGACGCGGTGGACGGACTGCAGCCCGGCCAGGTCGCCGTCATCGAGAACCTCCGCTTCAACGCCGGCGAGACGTCCAAGGACGACGCCGAGCGCGGCGCCTTCGCCGACCAGCTCGCCGCCCTTGCGGATGTCTACGTAGGGGACGGTTTCGGTGCCGTGCACCGCAAGCACGCCTCCGTGTACGACCTGCCGGCGCGCCTGCCGCACTACGCGGGCTACCTCATCGCCACCGAGGTCGGCGTCCTGAAGAAGCTCACCGAGGACGTCAAGCGCCCCTACGTGGTCGCGCTCGGCGGCGCCAAGGTCTCCGACAAGCTGGCCGTCATCGACCAGCTGCTCGGCAAGGCCGACCGCCTCCTGATCGGCGGTGG
Source organism: Streptomyces sp. NPDC059037 (assembly GCF_042740015.1). NCBI lineage: Bacteria > Bacillati > Actinomycetota > Actinomycetes > Kitasatosporales > Streptomycetaceae > Streptomyces > Streptomyces sp. NPDC059037. The sequence goes on along the minus strand of NZ_JBHYIG010000110.1, from coordinate 22,756 downwards.
CATGGCCTACACCTTCCTGAAGGCGCAGGGCCACGAGGTCGGCATCTCCCTCCTCCAGGAGGACCAGATCCCGAAGGTCAAGGAGTACATCAAGCGCGCGGAGGAGAGCGGCGTCGAGCTGGTGCTCCCCGTCGACGTACTGGTCTCCACCGACTTCCCGGACCTGAAGACCAAGGCCCCGGCCAACCCCACCACGGTCGCCGCGGACGCCATCCCGGCCGACCAGGAGGGTCTCGACATCGGACCCGAGACCCGTAAGCTCTACGCCTCGAAGCTCGCCGACGCGGCCACCGTCTTCTGGAACGGCCCGATGGGCGTCTTCGAGCACCCGGACTACGCCGAGGGCACCAAGGCGGTCGCCCAGGCTCTCCTCGACTCCCCGGCCTTCACGGTCGTCGGCGGTGGCGACAGCGCCGCGGCCGTCCGGATCCTGGGCTTCGACGAGAACGCATTCGGCCACATTTCCACCGGCGGCGGAGCCTCCCTCGAATACCTCGAGGGCAAGACGCTCCCCGGCCTCGCGGCACTGGAGAACTGACACCTGATGACTACGCGTACCCCGCTGATGGCGGGCAACTGGAAGATGAACCTCAACCACCTCGAGGCCATCGCCCACGTCCAGAAGCTCGCCTTCGCCCTGGCCGACAAGGACTACGAGGCCGTCGAGGTCGCCGTCCTGCCGCCCTTCACCGATCTGCGCTCCGTGCAGACCCTGGTCGACGGCGACAAGCTCAAGATCAAGTACGGCGCCCAGGACATCTCGGCGCACGACTCCGGCGCGTACACCGGCGAGATCTCGGGCCCGATGCTCGCCAAGCTGAAGTGCACGTATGTGGCCGTGGGCCACTCCGAGCGCCGCCAGTACCACGACGAGACCGACGAGGTCTGCAACGGCAAGGTGAAGGCCGCCTACAAGCACGGCCTGACCCCGATCCTCTGCGTCGGCGAGGGCCTCGACATCCGTGAGGCCGGCCAGCAGATCCAGTACACGCTCAACCAGATCGACGGTGGCCTCAAGGGCATCCCCGCCGAGCAGGCCGAGTCCATCGTCATCGCGTACGAGCCGGTGTGGGCCATCGGCACCGGCAAGGTCGCGACCCCCGAGGATGCCCAGGAGGTCTGCGGTGCGATCCGCGGCCGTCTGGCCGAGCTGTACTCGCAGGAGCTCGCCGACAAGGTGCGCATCCAGTACGGCGGCTCCGTGAAGTCCGGCAACGTGGCCGCGATCATGGCGCAGCCCGATGTCGACGGTGCCCTGGTGGGTGGCGCCGCCCTTGACACGGACGAGTTCGTCAAGATCGTCCGCTTCAGCGACCAGTGAGTATGCGGTAGCGGCGTTACGACGTACCCTTGCGGGGGTCGGAGGCTCTGGTTTCTAGCTTCAAGGGCTAAGAAGAAGAGCCACCGGCCCCCGTCGTCGATTCAGATCCGAGGAAGTTGGTCCAGCCGTGGTTATGGGGTTCTCGATCGCCCTCATCGTCTTCAGCCTGCTGATGATGCTGCTGGTGCTGATGCACAAGGGCAAGGGCGGCGGCCTCTCCGACATGTTCGGTGGCGGCATGCAGTCGTCCGTCGGCGGCTCGTCGGTCGCCGAGCGCAATCTCGACCGCATCACCGTTGTGGTCGGTCTTCTCTGGTTCGCGTGCATTGTCGTACTCGGCCTGCTGATGAAGGTGAACAACTGACCGCGAAAGCGGCTTGATTACCACCTTGCGAAATCATCGCTGAAAGCCCCATGTACGGTGCGTGCTCTCCAGCGCGGATTATCATGGGGCTTGCGTCTCGGGGCGGGGTGTAACTCCAAACACTGGACGCGCGTTGGGCCTTACGTAGACTGAGGCGCCCGCAGCAGCACCATCACGCAGGGAGTTACGACCGTGGCAAGTGGCAACGCGATCCGAGGAAGTCGGGTCGGGGCGGGGCCGATGGGCGAGGCCGAGCGCGGTGAGTCCGCGCCGCGACTGCGCATCTCCTTCTGGTGCTCCAACGGACACGAGACGGTGCCCAGCTTCGCCAGCGACGCGCAGGTTCCCGATACTTGGGACTGCCCCCGCTGCGGCTTCCCGGCAGGTCAGGACCGGGACAACCCGCCGGACCCGCCCCGCACCGAGCCGTACAAGACGCACCTGGCGTATGTACGGGAGCGGCGCAGCGACGCGGACGGCGAGGCCATTCTCGCGGAGGCGCTCGCCAAACTGCGGGGCGAGATCTAGGACTTGCGAAGGGCCGGACACCTGAGGGTGTTCGGCCGCTGCGCTTTTCATGGGCCGGTCGGCCTTTCATGTGACGTTTACCGGCACGTGTGCGGACAGACAGCTGCAGACATCTCATACCGGGCCCTGATCAATTAGGTTGGACCGTGCAGCGGGGCAAGGTACGTACATAGGTACGAGAGAAGGCTGAAGTCCGAGATGAACGCAGAAGGCCGCGCGCGGCTCAACCAGACGCCTGAGTGGGCGGCGCTCAGCAAGCACCGGGAGCAGCTGGGGGAGGTGCAGCTGCGTGATCTTTTCGCGCAGGATCCGGCGCGCGGTACGGGATACGCCCTCCAGGTCGGCGACCTGCACGTCGACTACTCCAAGCACCTCGTCACCGACGAGACGCTGGCACTGCTGCGCGAGCTCGCCGCCGCGACGGACGTCTTCGGGCTCCGGGACGCCATGTTCCGCGGCGAGAAGATCAACACCACCGAGGACCGTGCGGTCCTGCACACCGCGCTGCGCGCCCCGCGCGACGCGGTGATCGAGGTCGACGGCGAGAACGTGGTGCCGGCCGTGCACGCCGTCCTCGACAAGATGGCCGCCTTCGCCGACCAGGTCCGCTCCGGCGGGTGGACCGGGCACACCGGCAAGCGCATCAAGAACATCGTGAACGTCGGCATCGGCGGCTCGGACCTCGGTCCCGCCATGGCTTATGAGGTCCTGCGCTCCTTCACCGACCGTGACCTCACCGTGCGCTTCGTGTCGAACGTCGACGGCGCCGACCTGCACGAGGCCGTGCGGGACCTGGACCCGGCCGAGACGCTGTTCATCATCGCCTCGAAGACGTTCACGACGATCGAGACGATCACGAACGCCACCTCCGCGCGTGACTGGCTGCTGACGGGGCTGCGTGCCGACACCGACGCCGTTGCCAAGCATTTCGTGGCGCTGTCGACCAACGCCGAGAAGGTCTCCGAGTTCGGCATCGACACGGCCAACATGTTCGAGTTCTGGGACTGGGTCGGTGGCCGCTACTCGTTCGACTCGGCGATCGGCCTGTCGCTGATGCTCGCCATCGGCCCGGACGCCTTCCGCGAGATGCTGGACGGCTTCCACCTCGTCGACGAGCACTTCCGCACCGCGCCCGCCGAGTCCAACGTGCCTCTGCTCCTTGGTCTGTTGGGCATCTGGTACGGCAACTTCCACGACGCCCAGGCGCACGCGGTCCTGCCGTACTCGCACTACCTCTCCAAGTTCACCGCCTACCTCCAGCAGCTGGACATGGAGTCCAACGGCAAGTCGGTCGGACGTGACGGCGAGAAGGTCGACTGGCAGACGGGACCGGTGGTCTGGGGCACGCCCGGTACGAACGGGCAGCACGCGTACTACCAACTCATCCACCAGGGCACGAAGTTGATCCCCGCGGACTTCATCGGCTTCGCCGAGCCCGTCGGCGATCTGCTGCCGGGCCTGGTCGCCCAGCACGACCTCCTGATGGCCAACTTCTTCGCGCAGACGCAGGCGTTGGCCTTCGGCAAGACGCCGGACGAGGTGCGCGCCGAGGGTGTGCCGGAGGAGCTCGTCCCGCACAAGACGTTCCGGGGCAACCACCCGACGACGACGATCCTCGCCAAGGAACTGACGCCGTCGGTTCTCGGCCAACTCGTCGCGCTCTACGAGCACAAGGTGTTCGTACAGGGCGCGGTGTGGAACATCGACTCCTTCGACCAGTGGGGCGTCGAGCTCGGAAAGGTGCTCGCCAAGCGCATCGAGCCCGCCCTGACCGAGGGCGCCGAGGTGCCGGACCTGGACGGTTCGACGACCGCGCTGGTCGCCAAGTACCGGGATCTGCGCGGGCGTTGAGCCCTCAGGGGTCACCTCGGTTCGGGGTGACCCCTCGGCCCCCCGCCGCCTCAGGCGACCGCGCTCAGCGTGTCCGCGAGGCGGCGCCGGGCCGCTCGCGACGCCGGGAGCGCGGCAAGCGCCGCGGCTCCAAGGACCGCGGCCGCGCCGAAGAGCATGAGCAGAGCGGGGGACGGCATCCGGGCGATGCCGGCGCCGATGCCGTTGGACCGCCCCTGGGCGTCGATCAGCCAGTGCGCGATGGGCAGCCCGATGGCCGTGGCGGTGAGCGCGGCGGCGAGGGCGGTGCAGCCCGTCGCCGTCACCGCGACCGCCGTGATCTGCCGTGGCGACAGGCCGATCGCCTTGAGGGCGAGCAGATCCCGTTCCCCCTCGCGCACCGTGCCGCCGATCGCGGTCAGCAGCTCGATGAGCCCGATCAGGGCGAGGACGGCGATCAGACCGATGACCACCGAGCGCAGGGGCGAGAGCCCGTCGGCCGGGTTGGTCACGGCCTGGACGTCGAGCTGTCCCCGCGAGGTCTTCGTCAGCTCCGCGCCGACCGCTGCGGGATCCGCGCCGGGGCGCAGCTGGAGCTGGTAGAGCGTGGGCCGGAGCTTCGGGTCGTTCTCCCGCAGCGTGTCGAGCGAGGTGGAGATGACCCGGCCGCTGTTCTCCGGCTCGATGTTGCGGCCCACGATGTGCAGGATCTGCGGGCGCCCGCCCACCGTCATCCGCACCCAGTCACCGACGCGTACGTCCAGTGCGTCGAGGAGCCCCTGTCCGGCCACCGCCTCGTCCGGGCCGCGCGCCGGGCGGCCATCGGCCAGCGTGAAGGGGTACGGGTCCTGGTGCGTGCCCAGGCCGCGCAGCGCGATGGTGCCGGTCTGGCCGGGGACGAGGGCCGCCACCTCGATGCCCGGATGGACCCCGGTGACCTGCCGGTTTCCGGCGAGCAGAGCCCGCGCCCCGGAGTCGGTCAGGTCCTCGTCGGCGCGGGCGGTGAGCGCCGCGGCGAGGCCGAGCTCCTGGGGCTTGTCGTGGAACCGGTCGATGGTGGTCCAGGCGCTCAGCGCGACCACGATCAGCAGGAGCGGCAGGGCGAGGCGGGCGATCGCGGACAGGGAGCGCGGCCGCCGCGTGAACGCCTTGTGCCAGCCGAGGACCAGCGCGGGCGGCAGCCGCAGCCCCAGTGCCCCGCGCGCCACGCCGGACAGACGCCCGCCGGGCGCCACCGCGGCCCGAAGCACCGGCACCGACGGCACCCGCCCGGCCCGCCACGCGGCGAGCCCCGTCATGGCGCCGATGAAGAGGACCGCGGCGGCCGGCACCCCGAACAGGGCAGCCGTATGCTCGGGCAGCCCCTGCCACACGCCGACCGCGTCGCCGAGCCGCCCCGGGACGCGGCTGCCCAGCGTCTGGATCAGAGCCGTCGCCACCGCCGCGCCGAGCAGGGCGTACGCCAGATGCTGGACGAGGAAGCTGCGCACCACCTGGCCGGGGGTGAAGCCGATGGCCTTCAGGACCGAGATGTCGCGCAGATGGCCCCGGATCCGGGTGTCGATGGCGCCGTACACGGCGAGGGCGGCGGCCACCAGGGCGCCCAGGCCGAACAGGCCGAGCACCTGGCCGAGCAGCCGGTTGCCGCCCTGGGCCTCCGCGCGTGCCTGCTGCCAGTGGGAGACCTGGGTGACCGCTCCGGCGCCCAGGGTCGTGACGGCGCGCTGCACCGCGTAGTCCGTGTCGCCGGGGTCGGCGAGGCGGAGGCCGACGACCTGGCCCGAGCGTCCCTCGGTCCGCTGCACGACGGACGGGGGAGCCCAGACGAGTCCGGACCGCTCCCCGGGGCTGTACCTGGGCTCGGCGCTTTCGGCGACGCCGAGGACGGTCAGGGTGCGTGCGGTGCCGGGCAGCTTCAGGGTGTCGCCGGGCTCGGCCCACAGCGCGCGGGCGAGGCCGTGTTCGAGGACGACGCCGTCCGGAGTGGCCGGGTCGAGCCAGCGGCCCGAGGTGAGCAGCGGCCGCCCGGTGGCGGGCGGTGCGCCGGTGGCTCCGCGCAGTTCGACGGAGGCACGGGCGCCGTGCGACTCGACGGCGGTCGCGGCGGTCCGGTACGGCCCGGAGACGGACTCGACGCCGCCGAGCCGGGCAAGGCGGCCCGCGTCGGTGGAGGCCCCGGTGTGGATCCAGACATGGGCGCCCCGTGACTGGGTGAAGACGCGCTGCCAGGGGTTGGTGGCGTACCCGAAGAGCGCCGATGCGAGGAGCAGCGAGGCGACGATCCCGGCGGTGGCGAGCACGATGAACAGGGCTTCGCCACGGTGCGTCCGCAGATCGGCGTGCGCCCAGCGCAGGGTGGCCCGCATGTCGTCAGCCCCTCTGCCCGAGAGTGCGTCGTACGGCGGGGCGGCGCGTCGGCGGGTGGGCGTGCACGTGGGGTCAGTCCTTCAGTTCGAGCACGCCGGAGATGCCGGTGCCGCGCGGCAGTGTGCCGCCGAGCTCGGCGTCGTCGGCGATCCGGCCGTCGAAGAAGCTGATGACGCGGTCCGCGGAGCTCGCGAGCCGTGCGTCATGGGTGACGAGCACAATCGTCTGACCGCGCCGGTGGAAGCGGGAAAGGAGGCGCATCACCTCGCGCGTCCCCTTGCTGTCCAGGCTGCCCGCGGGCTCGTCGGCCAGGAGCAGGGAAGGGTGGTTGACCAGGGCGCGGGCCAGCGCGACGCGCTGCTGCTCGCCACCGGACAGCTCGCCCGGCATGCTGCGCTCCTTGCCCTGAAGGCCGAGCTCGGCCAGGAGCTCCTCGCGTTCGGCGCGCGCCTGCTTCGGCGAGGTCCCGGCGAGCAGCGCGGGCAGCTCCACATTGTCGGCGACCGACAGATTGGACACGAGGTTGAAGAACTGGAAGACGATGCCGATCCGGCGTCTGCGCTCCACCGCCCAGCGCGCCTCGCTGTAGGAGTCGGTGGACTCGCCGTCCAGACGGATGCTGCCGCTGTCCGGCCGCTGGAGCCCGCCGAGCAGATGCAGCAGGGTCGACTTCCCGGCGCCGGAAGGTCCCGTGACGGCGACGAATTCGCCCTGCCGTATGCAGAGATCGACACCGCGTACGGCAGGGGCGGGTGCGCCCTCGCCGTAGTGGGTCTTGACCAGGCCATCGGCCTCAAGGAGGGGAGGCACGGGAGACGGCACGGAGGGACGGTCGTTCACTCCTGTTCCTCCAGCTCTTCCTGGCACCGCTCGAGCCAGTCGAGGTCGGCCTGCAGATGCAGCATGGCGCCCTCGATCAGCAGTTGGGATATGCGGTTGTCCCGGTTCTCGGCCGCGGACAGCTTCGACAGATCGCGCATGGTGTTCAGGTACTGGCGCCGCTGTCTGTTGATCAGGGCGATCTGGTCGGCGAGACCGGTCCGCGGGGCGAGCGCGAGCTTCATGAAGAACTCGTCCCGTACCCGCGGCTCGTCCGCCGTCTCCTCGTACCAGGCGTGCAGCGCTTCCCGCCCGGCGTCGGTGAGGTGGTAGATCTTCTTGTTGGGCCGGCTCGACTGCTCGACTTCCTCGCCCTCGATCAGTCCCGACTTCTCGAGGCGGCCGAGCGTCACATAGATCTGGCCGACGTTCGGCTGAGGGTACGCGGAGCCGAGGAGTTGCTCAAGGTCCTGCTTGAGCTCGTAGCCGTGGGCCGGGCCTCTCGCCAGGAGAGCAAGGAGGGGCAGCCGCACTCGTGCTCTCCTCCTCGCATCCTCGTATTGTGCTCCAGGCCCTAGTATCGCCCATACCTAACGGGTATACATGGCCCCTGACGCATGGCGAAGGTGCCGGGCGCCGGTGTACAGGGAGGAACCTATGCGGTGGATACGTGCCGCGGGTAGGGGACTCCTGGTCATCGCCGTGATCCTGTCCGGGTACGTCGCATCGGGAACCCGGTCCGACACGGCACCCGGCGACGGACGCGGCCCCCTCACGCTGGCGACCGCGGGCGATCTCACCGGCTATCTGGGACCGCTCCTCGAGGGCTGGAACCGCACCCACCCCGGCGAGAAGGTCACCCTCGTCGAACTGCCGGACTCCGCCGACGAGACCCATGCGCAGATGACCACCGATCTGCGCTCGGACAGCAGCCGCTTCGACGTGCTCAACATCGACGTGGCCTGGACCTCGGAGTTCGCCGCCGCCGGCTGGATCGCCCCGCTGCGGCGCGACAGCTTCCCGCTGAAGAGCTTCCTGCCGCCGGTCGTGGACACGGCGACGTACGACGGGAAGCTGTACGCGGTTCCCTACGTCACCAACGCCGGGCTGCTCCTGTACCGCAAGGACGTCCTGGCCAAGGAGGGCATCGCGCCGCCGCGCACCTGGGCCGAGCTCGAACGGGCGGCGAAGACCATCGCCCCCAAGTACGGACTCGACGGATACGCGGGCCAGTTCCTCCCCTACGAAGGGCTCACCGTGAACGCCGCCGAGGCGGTCTACTCGGCGGGCGGCACGATCCTCGGCGACGACGGCGAGCGCGTCACCGTGAACTCCACGGCGGGCCGCGAGGGCATCGGGTTCCTGGCCCGCGGGGTGCGCGAGGGCTGGATCCCGAAGCGGGCCCTGACGTACAAGGAAGAGGAGTCCCGGCAGGCCTTCCAGGACGGGCGGCTGCTCTTCCTGCGCAACTGGCCGTACGCGTACGTCAGCGCGTCCGGCGAGAAGTCCGAGGTCGCGGGGAAGGTCGGCGCCGTACAGCTGCCGGGGGCCGATGGCCCGGGGACGAGTGTGCTCGGGGGCTCGAACCTCGCCGTCAGCTCGCATGCGCGGCACCCCGATTCCGCCGCCCGCCTTCTCGCGTATCTCACCGGCGAGAAGGTGCAGCGGCAGGTCCTCACGCGGGGCGCGCTGCCGCCCGTGCGGGCCGCGCTCTATCGGGACCCCGGTCTCATCCGGAAGTTCCCGTATCTGCCGACGCTGCGGGCGAGCGTGCTCGCGGCGGCGCCGCGCCCCAAGAGCCCCCGCTACGACCAGGTGAGCCTGGCGGTGCAGGCCGCCGTGCATGACGCCATGGCCGGGAATCAGTCGCCCGATGCGGCGGTGCGGCGCCTTGCGCGGGAGCTTGCGGCCATCTCCCGCTAGCTGCCCTAGTTACATGTTAGGTATCTGAGGCGAGCTTCAGAGGCCTCAGGCGCACCGAAAACTCTGGACATAACACCTCAATTCATCCCCGCTTTCTGTCTACTCGTTGACACCTCTGCGACATGCCTACTTAACATGCATGCATAACCGCTCGGGTCGCGGTCACTTCACGCACTTCACGTAGACAGGTCAACGGGTCATGCTCACAGTCCCGGCCGGCGACGGCCTCGCGCGCCTCCACCCGCACCACTGGTGGCGGGACGCAGTGATCTATCAGGTGTACGTCCGCAGCTTCCTGGACAGCACCGGTGACGGCATCGGCGATCTCGCCGGGGTCCGCGCGGGCCTGCCGTATCTGAAGAAGCTCGGCGTCGACGGCATCTGGCTGAGCCCCTTCTATCCCTCGCCCCAGCACGACCACGGCTACGACGTCGCCGACTACTGCGACGTGGACCCGATCTTCGGCAACCTCGCCGAGTTCGACCTGCTGATGGCCGACGCCCGCCGCCTTGGCGTCAAGGTGCTCCTGGACATCGTCCCCAACCACTGCTCCAGTGACCACGACTGGTTCCGCGAGGCGCTCGCCGCGGAGCCCGGCAGCGCGGCGCGCGCCCGCTTCCACTTCGCCGAGGGCCGCGGCCCGCACGGCGAGGAGCCGCCGAACAACTGGCACGCCATGTTCGGCGGCCCCGCCTGGACCCGTGTCGCCGAGTCGGACGGCACCCCCGGCCAGTGGTACCTGCACATGTTCACGCCCGAGCAGCCGGACCTGAACTGGCGCAACCCCGAGGTCGGCGCCCACTTCGACCACGCGCTGCGGTTCTGGCTGGACCGGGGCGTCGACGGCTTCCGCATCGATGTGGCCGCCGGGCTCTTCAAGCACCCCGACCTGCCGGACTCGCCGGACCCCGAGGCCGACGCCCGCACCCGCGACTCGGTCAACCCCCTCGCCTGGAACCAGCCCGAGGTGCACGACGTGTGGCGGCACTGGCGGGCCGTGTGCGAGGAGTACACCGCGCGCGACGGCCACGAGCGCCTCCTCGTCGGCGAGGTCTCCGTGCCGACCGCCCGGGAGCACGCCCAGTACGTACGTCCCGACGAACTCCACCAGGCGTTCTTCTTCGACCTGCTGGGCGCGCCCTGGGACGCGGACGCCTTCCGCAAGGTCATCGACGAGGCGATGCGGGACATCGCGGGCACGGGCTCCACGGTCACCTGGGTGCTCAACAACCACGACCAGGTCCGCACGGTCACGCGGTACGGCGAGTCCGGCACCGAGGGCAGCGGCCTCGGCGCCACCCGGGCGCGGGCCGCGGCGCTGCTCATGCTCTCGCTGCCCGGAGCCGCGTACATCTACCAGGGCGAGGAGCTCGGCCTTCCCGAGGTCGACGATCTGCCCGACGAGGTGCTCACCGACCCGATCTTCCACCGCACCGGAAGCCGGGCCCGGATCCGCGACGGCTGCCGGGTGCCACTGCCGTGGTCCGGGCACGCGTCGCCGTTCGGCTTCACCTCCGGGGCGGAGGGCGCCAAGCCGTGGCTGCCGCAGCCCGCGTGGTTCGCCGAGCACGCCACCGACCGGGCGCTCGCCGACACCCGCTCCTTCTGGCACCTCTACCGCGACGGACTCCAACTGCGCGCCGGGCTGCCCCAGTTGGGCGAGGGAGCGCTGCGCTGGCTGCAGACGCCGCCCGGGGTCCTCGCCTTCGTGCGCGGCGACGGCCTGGTGTGCGCGGTCAACTTCGGCACGGCACCGGTGCCCGCGCCCGTCTCCGGCGCCCCGCTGCTCTCCAGCGGTCCGTGCCCGACCGGCGTCCTGCCCGGCTCCACCGCCGCCTGGTGGATCAGCGACTGCACCAACCCCTGACCTCCGCCCCCCAATAGACCGTCAACTCCTTTGCCCCCGAAGGGACATCAACGATGATGCGACGACGTATCACGCTTGCGAGCTGCACCGCCCTCGCCCTGGCCATGGGCGCCACCGCCTGCGGCGGCGGCGACGTCAGCGCCGGTGGCGGTGACAAGTCGCTCGACGGCCAGACGATCACCGTCGCCGGCGTCTGGTCCGGCAGCGAGCAGAAGAACTTCCAGAAGGTGCTCGACGCCTTCGGCGAGGAGACCGGGGCCAAGGCCCAGTTCGTCTCCACCGGTGACAACGTCTCCACCGTCGTCGGAAGCAAGATCGAGGGCGGCAACGCCCCCGACGTCGTAATGGTCCCGCAGGTCGGCGTCCTGAAGCAGTTCGCCGAGAAGGGCTGGCTCAAGCCCCTGTCCCAGAAGACCGAGCAGGCCGTCGACACCAACTACGCGAGCGTGTGGAAGAAGTACGGCAGCGTCGAAGGCGCCCTCTACGGCCTGTACTTCAAGGCCGCGCACAAGTCGACCGTCTGGTACAGCCCCGACGCCCTCGACCAGGCGGGCGTCAAGACCCCCAAGACGTACGAGGACATGCTCAAGGCGGGCGGGACGGTCTCCGACTCGGGGCTCGCCGCCTTCTCTGTCGCGGGGCAGGACGGCTGGACCCTCACCGACTGGTTCGAGAACATCTACCTCTCGCAGGCCGGGCCCGAGAAGTACGACCGGCTTGCCGCGCACAAGATCAAGTGGACCGACCCGTCCGTGGTCGACGCGCTCACCACCCTCGGCAAGCTCTTCAAGGACGAGCAGCTGATCGCCGGCGGCCGCAAGGAGGCCCTGAGCACCGACTTCCCGGGCTCCGTCGAGAAGGTCTTCGGGCCCGAGCCCAAGGCGGGCATGGTCTACGAGGGCGACTTCGTGGCCGGTGTCGCCAAGGACCAGTTCGACAAGAAAATCGGTACGGACGCCGACTTCTTCCCCTTCCCCGCGGTCGACGGCGGCAAGGCACCCGTGGTCAGCGGCGGTGACGCCGCGGTCGTCCTGAAGGACGGCAAGAACCAGGAGGGGGCCATGAAGTTCCTGGAGTACCTGGCGACCCCCGAGGCGGCGGCCGTGTGGGCCGAGACAGGCGGCTTCCTCTCCCCGAACAAGAAGGTCGACCTCGCGTCGTACGGCGACGACGTCACCCGCGAGACCGCCAAGTCCCTTGTCGGCGCCGGTGATTCGGTCCGCTTCGACATGTCCGACCAGGCCCCCGCGGCCTTCGGCGGCACCAAGGGCATGGGCGAGTGGAAGCTCCTCCAGGACTTCCTGCGCGACCCGTCCGACCCGAAGGCCACGGCGCGGCGGCTCGAGGCCGCGGCCGCCAAGGCCGACAAGGGCTGATCGCCGTGACCGCCACCTCCGCCACCTCCGCCACCTCCGCCGGGCCCCCGGCCGCCACCGAGGCCGCCCGGCGCAGGCGCCGCGGGCGGGTCATCGCCGTCGTCTTCGTGCTGCCCGCCCTGCTCCTGCTCGGCGCCCTCGTCGTCTACCCCGTGCTGTTCTCGGCGGGACGCAGCTTCTTCGACGCCTCCGGCACGAAGTTCGTCGGCGGCGACAACTACACCGAGATGTTCCGCGACCCGGCCACGCTCAAGGCCATCCGCAACAGCGTCATCTGGGTGGTCATCGCCCCGACGCTGCTCACCGGGCTCGGCCTGATCCTCGCCGTCCTGGTCGAGAAGATCCGCTGGGCCACCGCGTTCAAGCTGCTGCTCTTCATGCCCATGGCAGTCTCGTTCCTCGCCGCGGGCATCATCTTCCGGCTCGCGTACGACGAGGACCCCGAGAAGGGTGTCCTGAACGCCGCCGTGGTGGGTGTGCACGACGCCTTCGAGGGCACCTCCTCCTATCCGACCGCGCGTGCCCGTGACGGCCAGGGCCTGACCAAGGGCGCCGACGGCTCGTACCGTACGACGGCCGCCGCGTCCCCCGGCCAGACGGTCGGTCTCGGCCTGGTCGGCGTCGCGCCCAAGGACCTGCCCGAGGAAGCCGAGCCCGCGTACGCGGCGGCCGGGCGGACGGCCGGCGCGAGTGAGCTGCGCGGCGTCGTCTACCTGGACTTCGTGCCCGGCGGGGGAGGGAAGCAGGGCGAGACGGACCGGGCCGAGAGCGGACTGCCGCAGATGCAGGTCGAGGCGGTGCGGGGCGGCAAGACGGTCGCGAGCGCCACCACCGGCGCCGACGGCTCCTTCCGCTTCACGGACCTCGACCCCGGTGCGGCGTACAGCGTGCGGCTGCCCGCGGAGAACTTCGCCGCGCCCTACGAAGGCGTCTCCTGGCTGGGGCCCGCCCTCGTCACCCCGGCCATCATCGGCGCGTATCTGTGGATCTGGACGGGCTTCGCCATGGTGCTCATCGGCGCCGGGCTCGCCTCGCTGCCGCGCGACGCCCTGGAGGCGGCCCGGATGGACGGCGCCAGTGAGTGGCAGGTCTTCCGCCGGATCACCGTGCCGCTGCTCGCGCCCGTCCTCACCGTGGTCTTTGTGACCCTGGTGATCAACGTGATGAAGGTCTTCGACCTCGTCTACATCATCGCGCCGGGGCCCGTGCAGGAGGACGCCACGGTCCTCGCCACCCAGATGTGGCTGGTCTCCTTCGGCGGCGGCAACAACCAGGGCCTCGGCAGCGCGCTCGGCATGCTCCTGCTGCTCCTGGTGATCCCCGCCATGGTGTTCAACGTCCGCCGCTTCCGCAGGAGTCAGTCATGACCGTCACCACTCCCGAACGGCAGGCCGTGGCGCCGGACAAGGAACCGGCGGCCGCCGCACCGGCCACCCGCCCCCGCCCCAAGGGCCGGATCGGCCGGTGGCTCGGCAGCAGCCTGGTCCAGGCGTTCCTCGTGGTCGTCGCCCTTGTCTGGATCACCCCGCTCGCCGGGCTCTTCCTCTCCTCGCTGCGCTCCGCCCAGGACAACGCGAGCGGCGGCTGGTGGACCTCCCTGAGCAGCCCGGCGCAGCTGTCCTTCGACAACTACTCGGCGCTGCTCGGCAACGCCGGGATGACGCAGGCGTTCTGGAACACCGTCCTGATCTCGGTGCCCGCCACCGCCCTCGTCGTCGTCATCGCGGCCCTCGCCGCGTACGCCTTCGCCTGGCTGGAGTTCCCCGGCAGGGACCCGCTGTTCCTGCTCGTGGTGGCGCTGCTCGTGGTGCCGATGCAGATCGGCCTTCTTCCGGTGGCCAAGCTCTTCGGTGAGCTGGGGCTTTTCGGCACCATCCCGGGCGTGGTGCTCTTCCACGTCGCCTACGGACTGCCGTTCGCCATCTTCCTGCTGCGCAACTACTTCGCCGAGATGCCGAAGGAGATGCTGGAGGCGGCCCGGATGGACGGCGGGACGGAGTGGCGGATCTTCACGCGGCTCGTGCTGCCGGTGGGGCGTCCTGCCATCGCGAGCCTGGCCATCTTCCAGTTCCTCTGGGTGTGGAACGACATGCTGGTGGCGCTGCTCTTCGCCGACAGCGCCTCGCAGCCGCTGACCGTGGAACTGCAGTCGCAGATCCGGCAGTTCGGCAGCAACATCGATGTGCTCGCGCCCGGCGCGTTCCTCTCGCTGGTCGTCCCGGTGGTCGTGTTCTTCGCGTTCCAGCGGCACTTCGTGCAGGGGGTGATGGCGGGCTCCGTCAAGTGAGCCCGTACGTACGGGAATTGCCTGCACTTACGGGAGTTGCCTGCACGTGCGGGAGTTGCCCGTACGCACGACGCGCCGCGGGCGTCAGGGCGAAGCCGGCGGATACAGATCGCGCGGCAGCTGCGAGGCCGCCGCCGCGTCGAGCAGCCACAGGGTGCGTGACCGCCCGTAGGCGCCGGCCGCGGGGGCCTGCACCTCGCCCGCTCCGGAGAGGGCGATCGCCGCTGCGTTCGCCTTGTCCTCGCCCGCCGCGAGCAGCCACACCTCGCGGGCCGCCCGGATCGCCGGGAGGGTGAGCGTGATGCGGGTGGGCGGCGGCTTGGGCGCGCCGTGCACGCCGACCACCGTGCGCTCCGTCTCGCGGACCGCGGGCAGCTCCGGGAAGAGCGAGGCGACATGGGTGTCCGGGCCGACGCCCAGCATCAGCACGTCGAACGTCGGCACCGGACCGTGGTCCTCGGGCCCGGCCGCCGCGGAGAGCTCGGCGGCGTACTGCGCCGCGGCCGCGTCCGCCTCGTACACACCGTCCGACGCGGGCATCGGATGCACCCGGGCCGGGTTGAGCGGCACCGAGTCGAGCAGCGCCTCCTTGGCCTGGGTGTAGTTGCGCTCCGGGTCGCCGTCCGGCAGGAAGCGCTCGTCGCCCCACCACAGGTCGAGGCGCGACCAGTCGACCGCGTCCTTCGCCGGGGCCGAACTGAGCGCCGCAAGCAGGCCGTTGCCGTTGCGGCCGCCGGTGAGGACCACCGACGCACAGCCCCTGGCGGACTGCGCGTCGACGATCTTCGTGATGAGGCGGGCCGCCGCGGCCTGCGCCATCAGCTCCTTGTCGCGGTGGACGACGAGCTGCGGGGCCGCGCTCACTTCGCCGCCGCCTTCTTGGCCGGGGCCTTCTTCGCCGGGGCGGCCTTCTTCGGCTCGTCGCCGGACTGCTCGCCGGCGGGCTGCTCGGCCGCGTTCCCCGCCGGCTGCTTCACCGGCTCACCGAGCCGCTCCACGCCGAACTTCAGGGCGGACGCGTAGGTGTCGTCCGGGTCGAGCCGGCGCAGCTCCTCGGCGATCAGCTCGGCCGTCTCGCGGCGCTTGAGCGCCACCGCGCGGTCGGGCTGCCCCTGGACGGAGAGCGTCGCGAGCGAGCCGTCGGAGCGGCCGAGCACGATGGGACCGCAGTCGGTTTCCATGCGTACGCCGGTCAGTCCAGGGCCCGTCGAGATCGAACGCTTCACGGGGACGTCGAGGCGGTCCGCGAGCCACATCGCGAGCAGCTCGCAGCTCGGGTTGAACTCCTCGCCCTCCACCTCGACCGATGTGACCTTGCAGGTGACCTGGTCGAGGGCGGCCGCGAGCATCGAACGCCACGGCGTGATCCGGGTCCAGGACAGGTCCGTGTCGCCGGGGTGGTACGCCTCGGCACGCGCGGCCAGCTCGTGGATCGGCTGCTCCGCGGCGTAGGTGTCCGTGACGCGGCGCTGGGCCAGGGCGCCCAGCGGGTCGTTGGAGGGGTCGAGCGGGGCGTTCACCGGCCACCAGACGACCACGGGGGCGTCGGGGAGCAGCAGCGGCAGGACGACCGACTGGGCGTGGTTGATGACCTCGCCGTAGAGCCGCAGGACGACCGTCTCGCCGGTGCCCGCGTCCGCGCCCACCCGCACCTCGGCGTCGAGCCGCGACGTCGTGCGGTCACGCGGCGAGCGCGCGGCGCGCCGGATGACGACCAGGGTGCGCGAGGGGTGCTCGCGCGACGCGTCGTTGGCGGCCTTCAGGGAGTCGTAGGCGTTCTCCTCGTCGGTGACGATGACGAGGGTGAGGACCATGCCGACGGCCGGTGTGCCGATCGCGCGGCGGCCCTGCACGAGCGCCTTGTTGATCTTGCTGGACGTGGTGTCCGTAAGGTCGATCTTCATGGCCGACGCCAGCTCCGTCCGTCTCGTGCGAGCATTTCGTCCGCCTCGGTCGGGCCCCAGGTGCCTGCCGGGTACTGCGCGGGCTTGCCGTGCTTGTCCCAGTACTCCTCGATCGGGTCGAGGATGTTCCAGGACAGCTCGACCTCCTCCGTGCGCGGGAAGAGGTTGGCGTCGCCGAGCAGGACGTCCAGGATCAGGCGCTCGTACGCCTCGGGGCTGGACTCGGTGAAGGACTCGCCGTACGCGAAGTCCATGGACACGTCGCGGATCTCCATCGACGTACCCGGCACCTTGGAGCCGAACCGGACCGTGATGCCCTCGTCGGGCTGGACCCGGATGACGATCGCGTTCTGCCCGAGCTCCTCGGTCGCCGTGTGGTCGAAGGGGGAGTGCGGGGCGCGCTGGAAGACGACCGCGATCTCCGTGACACGACGGCCGAGGCGCTTGCCCGTGCGCAGGTAGAAGGGGACGCCCGCCCAGCGGCGGTTGTCCACCTCCAGCTTGATGGCCGCGTAGGTGTCGGTCTTCGACTTGGGGTCGATGCCGTCTTCCTGGAGATAGCCGACGGCCTTCTCGCCGCCCTGCCAGCCCGCCGCGTACTGCCCGCGGACCGTGCTCTCGCCGAGGTCCTTGGGCAGCCTGACGGCGCCGAGCACCTTCGCCTTCTCGGCGACGAGCGCGTCCGCGTCGAAGGAGGCGGGCTCCTCCATCGCGGTCAGCGCCATCAGCTGGAGGAGGTGGTTCTGGATGACGTCACGGGCGGCGCCGATGCCGTCGTAGTAGCCGGCGCGGCCGCCGATGCCGATGTCCTCGGCCATGGTGATCTGAATGTGGTCGACGTACGACCGGTTCCAGATCGGCTCGAACATCTGGTTGGCGAAGCGCAGCGCCAGGATGTTCTGGACGGTCTCCTTGCCCAGGTAGTGGTCGATCCGGAACACCTGGTCCGGGTCGAACACCTCGTGCACGATCGAGTTGAGCTCCTGGGCGGACGCCAGGTTGTGCCCGAAGGGCTTCTCGATGACCGCGCGGCGCCAGGACCCCTCGGGGGCGTCCGCGAGCCCGTGCTTCTTGAGCTGCTGGACGACGTCCGGGAAGAACTTCGGCGGTACGGACAGGTAGAAGGCGAAGTTGCCGCCCGTGCCCTGCGCCTTGTCGAGGTCCTGGATGGTGGCCTTGAGCTGCTCGAAGGCGGTGTCGTCGTCGAAGTTGCCCTGGACGAAGCGCATGCCCTGGATGAGCTGCTGCCAGACCTCCTCGCGGAAGGGGGTGCGCGCGTGCTGCTTGACCGCGTCGTGCACCTCCTGCGCGAAGTCCTCGTCCTGCCACTCGCGGCGGGCGAAACCGATCAGGGAAAAGCCCGGCGGAAGAAGGCCTCGGTTGGCGAGGTCATAGACAGCGGGCATCAGCTTTTTACGGGACAAATCGCCCGTGACGCCAAAGATGACCAGGCCCGACGGCCCCGCGATACGCGGGAGCCGTCGGTCTGCGGCGTCACGCAGCGGATTGCTGCTTGACAAGATGGTCAGCCCTCCGAAGGGGTGAGGCGCTTGAGCTCCGCCTCGGTGGACTTGAGCAGGTCGTTCCAGGACGCCTCGAACTTGTCGACGCCCTCGTCCTCCAGAAGCTGCACGACGTCGTCGTAGCTGATGCCGAGCTTCTCGACGGCCTCGATCTCGCCGCGCGACGCGTCGTACGTGCCGGCGACGGTGTTGCCCGTGATCTGGCCGTGGTCGGCGGTGGCCTCCAGGGTGGCCTCCGGCATGGTGTTCACCGTGTTCGGCGCGACCAGGTCGTCGACGTACAGGGTGTCCTTGTACGCCGGGTCCTTGACGCCGGTCGAGGCCCACAGCGGACGCTGCTTGTTGGCCTGCGCCTTGTCGAGCGCGGCCCAGCGGTCGGAGGAGAAGACGTCCTCGTACGCCTCGTAGGCCAGACGCGCGTTGGCGAGCGCCGCCTTGCCCTTGAGGGCCTTGGCCTCGTCGGTGCCCAGGCCGTCCAGGCGCTTGTCGATCTCGGTGTCCACGCGGGACACGAAGAAGGACGCCACCGAGTGGATCTTGGAGAGGTCCAGGCCCGCGGCCTTCGCCTTCTCCAGACCCGCCAGGTACGCGGCCATGACCTCGCGGTAGCGCTCGAGGGAGAAGATCAGCGTCACGTTCACGCTGATGCCCTTGCCGATGACCTCGGTGATCGCGGGCAGGCCCGCCTTGGTCGCCGGGATCTTGATGAGCGTGTTCGGGCGGTCCACCAGCCAGGCGAGCTGCTTGGCCTCGGCGACCGTCGCCTCGGTGTTGTGCGCCAGGCGCGGGTCGACCTCGATGGACACGCGGCCGTCCTGGCCGCCCGTCGCGTCGAAGACCGGGCGCAGGATGTCGGCGGCGTCACGGACGTCCGCCGTCGTGATCATGCGGATGGCCTCTTCGACGGTGACCTTGCGGGCGGCGAGGTCGGCGAGCTGCTGCTCGTAACCGTCACCGCTGCTGATCGCCTTCTGGAAGATCGACGGGTTGGTCGTGACACCCACCACGTGGCTCTGGTCGATCAGTTCGGCGAGGTTGCCGGACGTGATCCGCTTGCGCGACAGGTCGTCCAGCCAGATCGCGACGCCTTCGTCGGAGAGGCGCTTGAGTGCGTCTGTCATGGGATTACATCTCCTACTTGGTCGTATGTCGGCGTCAGCGCTGAGCGGCGTCGATCGATTCCCGGGCTGCGGCGGCGACCGCGTCGGCAGTGAAGCCGAACTCGCGGAAGAGCACCTTGCCGTCGGCCGAAGCGCCGAAGTGCTCCAGCGAAACGATGCGCCCGGCGTCACCCACGAAGCGGTGCCAGGTCAGGCCGATGCCCGCCTCGACCGCCACGCGCGCCTTCACCGAAGGCGGAAGCACGCTGTCGCGGTACTCCTGGGTCTGCTCCTCGAACCACTCGACCGACGGCATCGAGACGACGCGCGTCGGGACGCCGGCCGCCTGCAGCTGCTCGCGCGCCTCGACGGCGAGCTGAACCTCGGAGCCGGTGCCGATGAGGACGACCTCGGGCTTGCCGCCGTCGGCCTCGAACAGGACGTAACCGCCCTTGGCCGCGCCCTCCGTGACCTCGCGGTCGTACGTCGGCACGCCCTGACGGGTCAGCGCGAGGCCGTGCGGGGCGCCCTTGCCGAACACCTTGGTGTAGCGCTTGAGGATCTCGCGCCACGCGACGGTGGTCTCGTTCGCGTCCGCCGGGCGGACCACGTTCAGACCCGGGATGGCGCGCAGCGAGGCCAGGTGCTCGACCGGCTGGTGCGTCGGGCCGTCCTCGCCGAGACCGATGGAGTCGTGCGTCCACACGTACGTCACCGGCAGGTGCATCAGCGCGGAGAGACGGACGGCGTTGCGCATGTAGTCGGAGAACACCAGGAAGGTGCCGCCGTAGATGCGGGTGCCGCCGTGCAGCGCGATGCCGTTCATCTCCGCGGCCATGGAGTGCTCGCGGATGCCGAAGTGGATCGTGCGGCCGTACGGGTCGGCCTCCGGCAGCGGGTTGTCCGCCGGGAGGAACGACGACGTCTTGTCGATCGTGGTGTTGTTCGAGCCCGCGAGGTCGGCGGAGCCGCCCCACAGCTCGGGCACGACCGCGCCGAGCGCCTGCAGGACCTTGCCGGACGCGGCACGCGTCGCGACGCCCTTGCCCGCCTCGAAGACCGGGAGCTTCTCCTCCCAGCCGGCCGGCAGCTCGCCCGCGGCGATGCGGTCGAACTCCGCGGCGCGCTCCGGGGAAGCGGTGCGCCAGGCGGCGAAGCCCTTCTCCCACTCGGCCTTGGCGTCACGGCCGCGGTCGAGCGCCTCACGGGCGTGCGCGAGGACCTCGTCGGCGACCTCGAAGCTCTGCTCCGGGTCGAAGCCGAGGACGCGCTTGGTGGCCGCGACCTCGTCGGCGCCGAGCGCCGAGCCGTGCGCGGCCTCGGTGTTCTGCGCGTTCGGCGCGGGCCAGGCGATGATCGAGCGCATCGCGATGAAGGACGGCTTGTCCGTCACCGCCTTCGCGGCCTGGATCGCGGCGTAGAGGGCGGCCGGGTCGAGGTCGCCGTTCTCCTTGGGCTCCACGCGCTGGACGTGCCAGCCGTAGGCCTCGTACCGCTTGATGGTGTCCTCGGAGACGGCCGTCTCCGTGTCGCCCTCGATGGAGATGTGGTTGTCGTCCCACAGCAGCACGAGGTTGCCGAGCTTCTGGTGCCCGGCCAGCGAGGACGCCTCGGAGGAGATGCCCTCCTGGAGGCAGCCGTCACCGGCGATCGCGTAGATGTAGTGGTCGAACGGCGACTCGCCCTCGGCGGCCTCCGGGTCGAACAGGCCACGCTCGTAACGGGCGGCCATCGCCATGCCCACGGCGTTCGCGACGCCCTGGCCCAGCGGGCCCGTCGTCGTCTCCACGCCCGTGGTGTGCCCGTACTCCGGGTGGCCGGGGGTCTTCGAACCCCAGGTGCGGAACGCCTTCAGATCATCGAGCTCCAGACCGAAGCCGGCCAGGTAGAGCTGGATGTAAAGGGTCAGTGACGAGTGGCCCGCGGAGAGAACGAACCGGTCGCGCCCGGCCCACTCGGCGTCCGCGGGGTCGTGCCGCATCACCTTCTGGAAGAGGGTGTACGCGGCAGGCGCGAGGCTCATGGCCGTACCCGGATGGCCGTTGCCGACCTTCTGTACGGCGTCGGCGGCCAGGACGCGGGCGGTGTCGACAGCCCGCTGGTCCAGTTCGGTCCACTCGAGGTCAGTGGTGGTCGGCTTGGTGCTCACCCTGAGTCAGGGCTCCTCTCCAAAATGTCGAATGCCGGCGATGGAGATCCCACCGGCCGATGTCGAGCCTACCGCTGTGAAGACGTGCATTTTTTCGAGTCATTCCAGACTGCCGGGGTGCGCCGGGATCCGCCTCCCGAAAGGGATCCACGCTGTTCACCATGTGAAGTCGAAGCCGCTCAGATGGACTGTATGAACGAGTGCCGGGCCGCTCATCTGAACGGGTGTCGCACCGTGTTCCCGTGCGTTTCCCGGGCGCCCAACACGCCGCTCAACACGACCCCACCCCCGCGAAGGGCGAGGTATGGGCAACGTCTACAGTGGCGTGGTACGCGCGAGCCTTTACCGGATCTTCATGTCCGAACTTCCGAAGTGGCTTGCTGGGAAGTCTCTGTCAGGGGTGTGCGTGACGGCCGTTGAATCCCGTCCAGCGGGAGCGATTGGGACGAGCTCTAGCCCAAGCCACCGGCCGTTCGGGGCCCGTGTCATGGCGTTCGTGGCGCTGACCAAGCCGCGGATCATCGAGCTCCTCCTGATCACCACCGTTCCGGTGATGTTCCTCGCCGAGCAGGGTGTGCCCGACCTGTGGCTGGTCCTGCTGACCTGCGTCGGCGGCTACCTCTCCGCGGGCGGCGCCAACGCGCTGAACATGTACATCGACCGCGACATCGACGCGCTGATGGACCGTACGTCGCAACGGCCCCTGGTCACCGGCATGGTGAGCCCCCGCGAGTGCCTGGTCTTCGGCATCTCGCTCGCGGTGATCTCCACGCTCCTGTTCGGCCTGGCCGTCAACTGGCTCTCGGCCTGGCTCTCCTTGGGCGCGCTGCTCTTCTACGTGGTCGTCTACACGATGATCCTGAAGCGCCGCACCTCGCAGAACATCGTCTGGGGCGGTATCGCGGGCTGTCTGCCGGTCCTCATCGGCTGGTCCTCGGTCACCAACTCCATGTCGTGGGCGCCGGTCATCCTCTTCCTCGTCATGTTCTTCTGGACGCCGCCGCACTACTGGCCGCTGTCCATGAAGGTCAAGGACGACTACGCGCGCGTGGGCGTCCCGATGCTGCCGGTCATCGCGTCGAACAAGGTGGTCGCCCGCCAGATCGTCCTCTACAGCTGGGTCATGGTCGCCGTGTCCCTGCTGCTGCAGCCGCTCGGCTACACCGGCTGGTTCTACACGGCGGTCGCCCTCGTCTCCGGCGCCTTCTGGCTCTGGGAGGCGCACGGCCTGCAGAGCCGCGCCAAGGCCGAGGTCACGGGCGGCAAGCTCAAGGAGATGCGGCTCTTCCACTGGTCGATCACCTACGTCTCGCTGCTGTTCGTGGCGGTCGCGGTGGACCCCTTCCTGCGCTGAGTTCCAAGGCTTCGCCGACGGGCGGGGCACGTGGTGTTGAACGC
>NZ_JBHYIG010000109.1:0-28174 GCF_042740015.1 Streptomyces sp. NPDC059037 | reverse complement strand
GGGGCGCGGGGGGCCCGGGCGGGCCCCCGGCCTCCCCGCGCGCCGCCCGGGGGGGGCGGCCGGGGGGGCCCCGCCCCTTCGGCCAGCCGGCGAGGGAGGGAACCACCGGCGCGGCAGGGCGCCTAAGCCGACTGTTTGTTGCCCTTGACCATCTTGTACGCCATGTCACCGAGGCCCACGACGACCAGCGCGGCCCCCAGCTGCAGGGCGTGCCGACCCCAGTCGATGCCTCTGGTCTCGTCGATGCCGAAGCCCGCGGCGAGCGAGTTGCCGATGATCGCACCGACGATGCCGAAGATCGTGGTCAGCCAGAGCGGGCTGTGCTGTTTGCCGGGCAGGATCGCCTTGGCGATCAGCCCGAGCACGAACCCCACGATGATGGCCCACAACCAGCCCATAGCTGCCTCCTCATACGGCTCGACATGAGCGTTACGGTCAGTGTCGGCCTGTCCGCCATACGGCGCATGTCGGGCACCCCCATACGTGGCATGACGGAGGAAGTACGCCGAGATGGGACAGGCCCCGGTCTCGTAGGCTGCGCAGCCCCGGCGTAACGTGGAGCGGGTCCGGGCCGGGGAGAGTCCGGCGTCTTGTGAGCAGGCGGTGGAATGTGATGCGGAAGCAGAGCAGTGCCCAGGTCTTCCGGATCACCGGAGCCCGGCAGGGCCTCGAGGAGGACGTGCGCGGCAGGCAGCGGCGCTACATGATCTCGATGTCGGTCCGTACTCTTTCGGTCATTGCCGCCGCCGTCCTGTGGAACGTCGAGCGGCATGTCGCTTTCGTTGCTCTGGTGCTCGGGATACTCCTCCCGTACATCTCCGTCGTGATCGCCAACGCCGGCCGGGAGAGCGCGCCCTCGCTGCCGGCGACCTTCGTACCGGCGCCGTCACGGCCGATGATCGCTCCGCCGGCCGCAATGACCGAGTCCGCGGAACCCTTCCCGGAAGCCGGCGCGGGCCCCAAGTCCGGTGAGCCCGACGCACCTTCCGGCCACCAGAACTGACCGTCGACGTTGCGCCAAGCTCAAGAAAAGCTCAGATCAATCATGTAGTTCCGGTGCCAGGCACCGGGTCCCCCGTGACATACTTCGTACGCGCTCCGCATCCCCCGTCGGAGCGACAGACCGACGCCGGGCAGCTCCCCCCGTGGCTGCTCGGCGTCGCCTTGTTTTGAACGCACTTGGACGTCATCTGTGAGCGACGAAACACCGATCTGTTCCGCCAAGGGCTGCCGCGCCGACGCGGTCTGGGTGCTCGCCTGGAACAACCCGAAGATCCACACGCCGGAGCGCCGCAAGACCTGGCTCGCGTGTGACGAGCACCGCGAGCACCTCTCCCAATTCCTGGGCGTACGCGGCATGTTGAAGGACGTCGTCACGCTGGCCGAGTGGGAAGCGCGGGAGGGTTAGCGGCGGCTGCGGCCGCCTAGCCGCCGATCGCCGACATCGGGCGGTCGGGCTGCAGGAACGTCGGGTCGTCGAGGCCCGAACCCGCCTTCTTGCCCCACATGGCGAGCTTCCATATACGGGCGATGTTCTCGTCCGAGCCGTCCTCGCCGTCGGAGCGCAGGGCCGCCCGCAGGTCCGTCTCCTCGGTGGCGAACAGACAGGTGCGGACCTGGCCGTCGGCCGTAAGGCGTGTGCGGTCGCAGGCCGAGCAGAAGGGGCGGGTGACGGAGGCGATGACGCCGACGCGATGCGGGCCGCCGTCCACGATCCAGCGCTCGGCGGGGGCCGAGCCGCGCTCGCCGGAACCCTCTTCGGTGAGCTCGAAGCGCGTACGCAGCGACTGCAGGATGTCACCCGCGGTGATCATGCCGTCGCGCTTCCAGCCGTGCTGGGCGTCGAGCGGCATCTGCTCGATGAAGCGCAGCTCGTACTCGTTCTCGACGGCCCAGGCGAGCAGGTCCGGGGCCTCGTCGTCGTTCAGGCCCGGCATCAGGACCGTGTTGACCTTGACCGGGGTGAGGCCCGCGTCGCGCGCGGCCTGGAGGCCTTCGAGGACGTCCTTGTGCCGGTCGCGGCGGGTGAGGGTCTTGAAGACGTCGGGGCGCAGGGTGTCAAGGGAGACGTTCACCCGGTCGAGGCCCGCGGCCTTGAGGGCGGCGGCGGTGCGCTTGAGGCCGATGCCGTTCGTCGTCAGGGACATCTTGGGGCGCGGCTCCAGCTGGGCGCAGCGCTCGACGATGCCGACGAGGCCGGGGCGCAGCAGGGGCTCGCCACCGGTGAAGCGGATCTCCTTGATGCCGAGCTGCGTCACGGCGATGCGGATGAGGCGGACGATCTCGTCGTCGGAGAGCAGCTCGGACTTGGACAGCCACTGCAGGCCCTCTTCCGGCATGCAGTACGTGCATCGCAGATTGCACTTGTCGGTCAGCGAGACCCGCAGATCGGTGGCCACTCGGCCGTAGGTGTCGATGAGCACGTGGGCCCCCTCCCTGATCCTGTTCAGCCAGTCCGGTTCAGATAGTGACGAGCCTACGTGACGGGACCGACATCGAAGCGGGCCCGATCCCACGAGGAGCGGCGCGGCCGCGTCGTAGAGATCTACCAAACGATCTACGACGCGGCCGCTGACGTGCGTGTTCAGGCGGAATGAGCCGGAATCAGTGGGCTCCGGTGCCGGTCAGGGACCGTACCTCCAGCTCCGCGTACTTGCCCTTGTCGGGCTCCTCCTTCGACAGCATCGTGCCGAGCCAGCCGAGCAGGAAGCCGACCGGGATCGAGATGAGGCCCGGGTTCTCCAGCGGGAACCAGTGGAAGTCGACGCCCTTGAACATCGAGGTCTTCGGGTTGCCGGAGACGACCGGCGAGAAGAGGACCAGGAAGACCGCCGTGAAGAGGCCGCCGTAGATCGACCAGAGCGCGCCCTGGGTGGTGAACCTCTTCCAGAACAGGCTGTAGAGGATCGTCGGCAGGTTGGCGGACGCGGCGACCGCGAAGGCGAGCGCGACCAGGCCCGCCACGTTCAGGTCGCGGGCGAGCGCGCCGAGCGCGATGGAGACGATGCCGATGAAGACCGTCGCCCAGCGGGCCGCCTTCATCTCCTGCTTCTCGGTGGCCTGGCCCTTCTTGATGACGTTGGCGTAGATGTCGTGCGCGAACGACGAGGACGAGGCCAGGGTCAGGCCCGCGACCACCGCGAGGATGGTGGCGAAGGCGACCGCCGAGATCGTGGCGAGCAGGATCGCGCCCCAGGACGAATCGACGCCGCCCAGATGGAGCGCGAGCAGGGGTGCAGCCGTGTTGCCCGCCGGGTTGGACTCGATGATCTCGGCCGGCTTGATGAGCGCGGCGGCGCCGAAGCCGAGCGCGATCGTCATCAGGTAGAAGGCGCCGATGATGCCGATCGCCCAGTTCACGGACTTACGCGCGGCCTTGGCCGTCGGCACCGTGTAGAAGCGGATCAGGATGTGCGGCAGGCCCGCGGTGCCCAGGACCAGGGCGATGCCGAGCGAGATGAAGTCCAGCTTCGAGGTGGACGTCGCGCCGTACTTCAGGCCCGGTTCGAGGAACTTGGTGCCCTGGCCGCTGTTGGATGCGGCGGTGCCGAGCAGGTCGGAGACGTTGAAGTTGAACTTGAGCAGCACCAGGAAGGTCAGCAGCAGCGTGCCCGCGATGAGCAGGACGGCCTTGACCATCTGCACCCAGGTGGTGCCCTTCATGCCGCCGATGGTGACGTACACGATCATCAGTACGCCGACGAGGGCGACGATCCCGACCTTGCCCGCGTCGGACGTGATGCCGAGCAGCAGCGAGACGAGCACGCCCGCGCCCGCCATCTGCGCAAGGAGGTAGAAGATCGACACGATGATTGTGGACGTGCCCGCGGCCGTGCGCACCGGGCGCTGGCGCATCCGGTAGGCGAGCACGTCGCCCATCGTGTAGCGCCCCGAGTTGCGCAGCGGTTCGGCGACCAGGAGGAGTGCCACCAGCCAGGCGACCAGGAAGCCGATGGAGTAGAGGAAGCCGTCGTACCCGAAGAGGGCGATCGCACCCGCGATGCCGAGGAAGGACGCGGCCGACATGTAGTCGCCGGAGACCGCGAGGCCGTTCTGGAAGCCGGTGAACTGGCGGCCGCCCGCGTAGAAGTCGGCGGCGCTCTTGGTCTGGCGGCCTGCCCAGACGGTGATGAACAGGGTGGCGACGACAAAGACGGCGAACAGGGAGATGATCAGCGGCCGGTGCTCGCTCGCCTCACCCGCGGCCAGGACTGTGGTGCTCAGCGCGGGGCTCATGCGCCGCCCTCCATACGGGACTTGATCGCCTCGGCCTTGGGGTCGAGCTTGGTGGCCGCGTGGTGGGAGTACCACCAGGCGATGAGGAACGTGGTCAGGAACTGCGCGAGGCCGAGCACCAGGGCGACGTTGATGTTGCCGAACAGCTTGGTGCCCATGAAGTCGCCCGCGTAGTTCGACAGCAGCACGTAGGCCAGGTACCAGACGATGAACGCGATGGTCAGCGGGAACGCGAACGAGCGGTGCGCGCGGCGGAGTTCACCGAACTCCTGGCTCTCCTGCTCCTGGATGAACTCCTCCGTGGAAGGGGCGTGGGGAGTGGGGTCTGCGCCGCCCTTCGAAGGCGGCGGTGCATCGGTGGCCACGGAGTCTCCTCGTGGTGCGGGTGCGGCGGGGACGGACAGCTGATCCATGGGCTCTCTCTGATCCGATCTGTTCCTGCGTGACGCGGATCACGTAAGCCACGGATGGCGATGCTAAGGCCACGGGACGTGATCCGACAGGGGGGTTGATGTTGCTTCCGTTTCCTTTTCAACGTCATCACCGCGACGTCGTCCCGGCCACACTCCCCGATTTCTTCAAGAACCCGTTGCTGGCCTGGGAGTTCTGGGGATAGCTTCACTCTGCAATACCCGTCATGTACCTGCCCGACCACCTTTTGTGTTCGGGCAGTTCACGTATCCGGATGATGTGGAGATCCCATGGCTCATCTGCGCTCCAGACGCCGCGTCGCGCTCACCGTGCCGCTCGGTATCGCACTCGCGGCATCGGTCGGCTTCGCCCCCGGCGTCGCGACCGCGGTGCCCTCCGACGCCCCCGCGACCGCAGGCGCTTCGGCGAACGCCGAGGCCCCGAAGCTCGCGTACGTCGTCAACACCCGCCCGGACCACGGGACGATCGAGTACGTCAAGAAGGCCATCTCCAAGGCGGACGGCACCGTCGTCGTCGCCTACGAGAAGATCGGCGTCATCGTCGCGCACTCGGCCAACCCCGAGTTCGGCAAGCAGATGCGCAAGGTCAAGGGGGTCCAGTCGGCGGGCGCGACCCGCACCTCGCCCCTGACCGCGGCCGGCACCACGGAGGAGGGCGCCCCGACCTTCGTGTCGAAGACCGAGGCCAAGTCGCTCCAGAAGCAGGCCGGTCCGGATGCCGAGCCGATGGAAGCCGACCAGTGGGACCTGCGCGCGATAGGCGCCGACAAGGCGGCGAAGATCAACCCCGGCAGCGGCAAGGTCACCGTCGGCGTCATCGACACCGGAGTCGACGACACCCACCCGGACCTCGCGCCCAGCTTCTCGGCCTCGCAGTCGGCGAGCTGTGTCGGCGGCAAGGCGGACACCTCGCCCGGCGCCTGGCGTCCGGAGAAGAAGGAGCACTACCACGGCACGCACGTGGCCGGCGAGATCGCCGCCGCGCGCAACGGCGTGGGCGTCGCGGGTGTCGCGCCCGGCGTGAAGGTCGCGGGCATCAAGGTGGCCGACCCGGTCAGCGAGCTGTTCTTCCCGGAGAGCGTGGTCTGCGCCTTCGTGTTCGCCGCCGACAAGGGCATCGAGATCACGAACAACAGCTACTACGTGGACCCGTGGCTCTACAACTGCATGGACGACCCCGACCAGCGGGCCATCGTCGACGCGGTCAACCGGGCCCAGCTGTACGCGCAGCGCAAGGGCACCCTGAACCTGGCGTCCGCGGGCAACTCCAACCATGACCTCGCCTCGGACGAGATCCTGGACGACTCAAGCCCGGACGACTCGACGCCGGTGCCGCGCACCATCGACCCCTCCGAGTGCTTCGACGTCCCGACGCAGCTGCCGGGCGTGGTCACGGTCAGCGCGACGGGCGTCAAGGACCTCAAGTCGTACTACTCCACGTACGGCAAGGGCGTCATCGACATCGCGGCCCCCGGCGGCGACAAGTACCAGATCCCGGGCGACACCCCGTCGAAGAACGGCCGCATCCTCTCCACGATGCCGGGCGGCGAGTACGGCTGGCTGCAGGGCACCTCGATGGCATCGCCGCACGCCTCCGGCGTCGCCGCGCTCCTGAAGTCGACGCACCCCAAGGCGAGCCCCGCCGAACTCCAGCGTCTTCTTAAGAAGCAGGCCGACAACCCGGGCTGCCCGACGGAGCCGTACGACCCGGACGGTGACGGCAAGGTCGACGCGGTCTGCGAGGGCGACACGAACAAGAACGGCTTCTACGGCAGCGGGATCGTCGACGCGCTCGACGCCGTGAAGAAGTGAGGGGCTCGCGCACCATGACCGCATCCTTCCCGCGCTCCCGCCGCGTGCTCGCACTCCCCCTCGGCATGGCGGTGGCCTCGGCCGTCGCCTTCCTGCCGGGGACGGCGGCGGCCCAGCCGGACGCCGCGTCCCGGCCGGGCGGCCCGGTGTCGTCCGTCGTGGACGCCCTCGGCGCGACGCTCGCGGACGGCACGTCGATGAGCTACGTCGTCAACGTCCGCTCGGGTCCCGGCAGTTCACCGTCCGCCAAGACATCGGCGTACGTGAAGAAGGCCATCGCCAAGGCGGGTGGCACCGTCGTCATCGCGTACGACAAGATCGGCGTGATCGTCGTCCACTCGTCGAACGCGGACTTCGCCAAGGAGATCCGCAAGGCCAAGGGCGTCCAGTCGGCGGGTGCCACGCGGACGGCTCCGTTGTCCGCGCAGTCCGACGACGCCCTTGAGGCCGACCGGCCGCTGACCGCCGCCGAGGCCGAGAAGGCCGCCGGGCAGGCGGGCGCAGGCCAGGACGAGCTGGAGCCGCTCCAGTGGGACCTGCCCGCCATCAAGGCGGACCAGGCCCACAAGGAGTCGCTCGGCAGCTCCAAGGTCACCGTCGGCGTCCTGGACTCCGGCGTGGACGACACACATCCGGACATCGCGCCGAACTTCGACGCGAAGGCGTCCGCGAGCTGCCTGGGCGGTGTGCCCGTGCAGAAGGACAACGCGTGGCGTCCGGTGGCCAAGGAGAGCGACCACGGGATGCACGTGGCGGGCACCATCGCCGCCGCGAAGAACGGCACCGGCGTCACCGGTGTCGCTCCGGGCGTGAAGGTGGCGAGCCTGAAGGTGGCCGAGCCGGCGACCGGCATGTACTACACGGAGGCCGTGGTCTGCGGCTTCATGTGGGCCGCCGATCACGGAGTCGACGTCACCAACTCCAGCTACTACACCGACCCGTGGCTGTTCAACTGCAAGACGGACGACGACCAGAAGGCCCTGGTCGACGCCGTCGGGCGGGCCACCCGGTACGCGGAGCGCAAGGGCGCGGTGAATGTCGCGGCGGCCGGAAACGCCAAGACGGACCTCGCGCAGGACGAGATCGTCGACGACTCGAGCCCGGACGACACGACTCCTACGGAGCGGACGATCAAGACCGCGGACTGCCTCGACCTCCCGTCGCAGCTTCCGGGTGTCGTGACCGTCTCGTCCACGGGCGCGAAGGGCATCAAGTCCTCGTTCTCGAACTACGGCAAGGGCGTCATCGACATCGCCGCACCCGGCGGCGACTCGACGAAGTTCCAGACGCCGGACGCGCCGGCCACCGACGGCCGCATCCTGTCGACGCTGCCCGGCGGCAAGTTCGGCTACAAGGCGGGTACGTCGATGGCGTCACCGCACGCCGCGGGCGTCGCCGCGCTCATCAAGTCGGCCCATCCGCACGCCTCTTCGGCGAAGGTGAAGGCGCTGCTCTACGGCGAGGCCGACGCCATGAAGTGCACCGATCCGTACGACATCGACGGTGACGGCAAGGTCGACGCGGTCTGCGCCGGCGGCAAGAACGCGAACGGCTTCTACGGAGTGGGCATGATCGACGCCCTGGACGCCGTGCGGAAGTAGCGGATTCGCTTTCGCTTGCACAGAAGGGCCGGGCGGTTGCGGACCGCCCGCCCCTTCGCGAGAGGATCTCGCTCCATGTACGACCAGCGGAACCCGGCATTCGGCTCGGTCGACATCGACGGCTGGGTGCCTCGTGCACCGTCCCCCTGTGGTTCTACCGCGGGGTCGACGGCGCCTACGTGGTGCGGGCTGCAACCGAGCGCGGCTGGGACCTGGAGCCTTCCGAGCCGGAGAAGGAGCTCACGTTCAAGTGGGCGGCGACTACGTAGACACCGCCAGGCATAGTGCATGCATGACGCACACACCGATGACCGGTACGCGCGCGGCCTGGGCGGCGCTCGGCGGCGATCCCGCGCTCCTCTCCCGTGTCGAACCCGTCGTACGCGCGGGGGTGTTGCCCGCGCGGCTGCCCGTCCGTGAGCTGGCCCGCGCCTGTGTGGGCGGCTGCGCGCTCGCCGCGGCGGAACTGGCGGCGGCGCGCACCGGGCGGGCCGTGCCCCGCGTCCGGGTCGACGACGGGGCGGTGGCCGCCGCGTTCACCAGCGAGCGGCAGCTGCTCGTGGACGGCCGCGAGCCCGTCAACTTCGCTCCCCTGTCCGGCTTCTGGCGCACCGGGGACGGCGGCTGGGTGCGGACGCACGCCAACTATCCGCACCACCGGGCGGCGCTGCTGGCCGCGCTCGGGCTCTCCGCGGACTCTGGCGACTCCGCTGACTCCGTGGACTCCGTGGCCGCCCGGATCGCCGAGCGGCCCGCCGTGGACGTGGAGGACGCCGTGTACGCCGCCGGAGGGCTCGCCGTGGCGCTGCGTACGCCCGAGGAGTGGGCGGAGCACCCGCAGGGCGCCGCGGTGGCCGAGCGGCCGCTGCTGAGCCGCGAGCGGATCGGCGAGGGGCCCGCGCGGTCCCTTCCGGCGCTCACCGGCGACCCCCTGTTGCCGGCTTCCGGGCTCCGCGTGCTCGACCTCACCCGGGTCATCGCGGGCCCCGTCGCGACCCGCACGCTTGCGCTGCTCGGCGCGGACGTGCTGCGGATCGACTCGCCCCGGCTGCCCGAACTGCCGGACCAGCACGCGGACACCGGCTTCGGGAAGCGGTCCGCGACGCTGGACCTGGCGCGGCGCGCGGATCTGCGGACGTTCGACGAGCTGCTCGCGGGG
This sequence comes from Streptomyces sp. NPDC059037, assembly GCF_042740015.1. NCBI lineage: Bacteria > Bacillati > Actinomycetota > Actinomycetes > Kitasatosporales > Streptomycetaceae > Streptomyces > Streptomyces sp. NPDC059037. The sequence goes on along the minus strand of NZ_JBHYIG010000109.1, from coordinate 18,935 downwards.
GCCGACGTGGTCGTCACCGGGTACCGCCCCGGCGCCCTTGACCGGTTCGGGCTCGCCCCTCTGGCGCTGGCCGAGCGCAGGCCCGGGATCGTGGTGGCGCGGCTTTCGGCGTGGGGGGACTACGGGCCGTGGGCCGGGCGGCGCGGCTTCGACAGTCTGGTGCAGGTCGCGTCGGGGATCGCGTCCGCCGAGGGGTCACCCGAACGGCCGGGCGCACTGCCCGCGCAGGCCCTGGACCACGGCACGGGCCATCTGGTGGCCGCCGCCGTCCTGCGTTCGCTCACCGAGGCGATGGCGGGCGGGGGCACGTGGGGTGTGAGCCTGACGCTCGCGCAGACGGCGCACTGGCTGACGGGGGCGTCCCTCGGGGGCGCTCCCGGGGACGCTTCCGAGGGTGCTCCCGAGGGCGCTTCCGAGGGCGAGGACAGCACCTGCCCCACGGACGACGCCTCCCCCTGGCTGGCCGAGACGGACAGTCCCCTGGGGCGGCTGCGGCACGCGCTGCCGCCGGTGTCCCTCGCGGGCGGACCGGACAACTGGTCGCGGCCGCCCGGCCGTTGGGGCACCGATACGCCCGAGTGGCGGTGAACGGACCCCGTCGGGCGGAATGGGATTTCGCCAGTTGTTTGCCAGGACTTGCCCGTTAAGGGGGCACCTGGTGAAGATCTTGTGGTGAGTCCCATACAACCGTCCGCCGAGCCCGGGGGCGATGCAACGGCCGAAGCGGCCGCCTCCGTGCCCCGTGCGTCCCACCGTGCGCCGCGCGGCCGCCCCTCGCCCGCGCGTGCCGTCGCCGTGCTCGTCCTGGTGGCCGTCGCCGCCCTGATCCCGCTGCTCGGCCCGTCGGCCGCACTGGACGGCACCGGGGAGGCCGAGGCACCGGGCACGGCGGGGATCACGTTCCTGCGGACGGTCATGTTCGCCGCGCTCTGCGTGCAGTTGGGCGAGGTGTACGCGATCCGCCTTGCCCGCCGGGTGCCGGGGGCGCCGCTGGAGCGCGAGCCGCGAAGCTGGGCGGCGTACGCGGCGGGCGCGGGCATCGTCGCGACGCTGGGGCTCGCCTCCGTGGTGGCCACCGGCAATCTGGTGCCGCATCAGCTCTCCGACATGGATATCGGCGGTCTCTATCAGACACGGGACGGCAGGCTGGCGCTCCTGGAGGTCAACGCCTTCATCGTGTCCCTGCTGTGTTCGAGGTCGCGCCGCCCGTCGACCGCCGCCCTGCCGCTGACCGCGGTGATCGTCGCGGAGGCGCTGCGCGCGCACCCGCCGGCGGAGGACACCCCACTGATCGGGTCCGGACTGACGCTGGTCCATCTGACCTGCAGTGTGCTGTGGGCGGGCGGTCTGCTGCACGTGCTGCGCACGCTGCGGCTGTGGCGGACGTCCGCTCCCCGGGAGGGCGGAGCGCTTCTTGGCCTCTACGCGCGCGTGGCGGCCTTCCTGCTCGCCGCGATCACCGTGACGGGGGTGTTCAGCACGCTGCGCCGGATGCCGCCGGGCACCGTGCTCGACCAGCTGACGGACACGGCCTACGGACGCACGCTGCTCGCCAAGCTGCTCCTGGTGGTGGCCGTCGCCGTCATGGCGCTGCTCGCGCGCGCCCGGCTGCGCAAGGCCGCCGATCCCGTCTCCGCGTACGCACCCGCGCGCGGGGAGGTCATCGCGCTCGGCCTCGTCGTGGTGGTGTCGGCGCTGCTCACCGCGCTGCCGCTGCCGATTCGCTGGTGAGCGGGCCGGGGCGTATCGGGGGCCGGCTCAGTTGGTCACCATCACCTTGAGCGCGGTCCGCTCGTCCATCGCCTTGTAGCCGCCGGGTACGCCCTCCAGGTCCACCGTCAGGTCGAAGACCGGCGACGGGTCGAGGGAGCCGTCCAGGACGTCGGGCAGCAGGTCCGGGATGTACGTCCGCACGGGCGCGACGCCGCCGCGCAGGGTGATGTTCCGGTCGAACATGACGCTCAGGTCGAGGCCCGTGCTGCTGCCGTGCGGCACTCCCACGAAGCCGATGGCCCCGCCGTCGCGCGTGACGTTCACGGCGGTGCGCATCGACTGCTCGGTGCCGACCGCCTCGACCACGCAGTGCGCGCCCTGGCCGCCGGTGAGTTCACGGACGGCCTCCACCGCCGCGTCGCCGCGCTCGGCGACGACGTCGGAGGCACCGAAGCCGCGCGCGATGTCCGTACGCACCTGGTGACGGCCCAGGGCGATGACGCGTTCCGCGCCGAGCCGCACGGCGGCGAGCACCGCGCACAGGCCGACCGCCCCGTCGCCGACGACCACGACGTTCGTCCCGGGCCGTACGCCCGCGCCGAGCGCCGCGTGATGGCCGGTGCCCATCACGTCCGAGAGGGTGAGCAGGGCGGACAGCAGCTGGTCGTCGGACGCGGCGTCCGCGGGCAGCCGGACCAGCGTCCCGTCCGCGAACGGCACGCGCACCGCCTCGCCCTGGCCTCCGTCGTAGCCGACCGAGCCCCAGAAGCCGCCGTGCACGCAGGACGTGGTCAGGCCCTCCTTGCAGTACTCGCAGACGCCGTCCGACCACATGAACGGCGCGACGACCAGGTCGCCCCGCCGGAAATCGGTCACTTCGGAGCCGGTCTCCTCGACGAGACCGAGGAACTCATGGCCGATCCGCTGCCCCGGCTGCCGGGCCGACTCGCCGCGGTAAGCCCACAGGTCGCTGCCGCAGATACAGGCGCGCAGGACGCGTACGACGGCGTCGGTGGGCAGCTGGGCGACCGGTTCTGGTACGTCCTCCACGCGCAGGTCGTACGGGGCGTGGATGGTGGTGGCGCGCATGGGGGTGCTCCTCGGCTCCTTGCCGGAACCCCCCTCAGGGCGTGCTCGTCCGCCCTTCACCGTACGTCGGGTTCGGCGCTGTCCGCGCGTTCAGCGCCGCCAGCACGCCTCTGACCAGCAGGAACTGTGCGGCGATATAGGTGAGCATGATCCAGAAGTCGGGTCTTGGCGCCTGCGGCCACTCGGCGACGCCGGTCGCGATGAGGGTGTCCGAGAGGAGGAAGAGGGCGCCGCCGGCCGCCGCGGTGAGGCCCAGTGTGGTCGCGCCGAAGGCCATCGCGGTGAGCAGGAGGCTGTAGCCGGCCACCGGGCCGCGCATGTCCGCGGGGAGGTCGGGCCAGAGCAGTGCGACGGTCGTGACGAGGGCTGCCGCGTACGCCGCGACGAGGCCTGCCCCGCGTGCGCGTGCCGTGCCGTAGCCCTTGCCGTACCTCTTGAAGAGGACGAGGTAGCAGACGTGGCCTGCGGCGAAGGAGCCCATGCCTGCGAGGAACGCGGGGTCCGCGTCGAAGAGGAGCAGGGTGTCGCCTCCCCAGCCGAAGAGGAGTGCCGCGGTAAGGAGGCGCGGGCCCTTGACCGTGACTACGTATGCCGCCAGCAGGGGCATCAGGAGGGGCTTGAAGATGGTGTGGCCTGTGTCTGCGTCCACCAGTAGTGCTGTGAGGTCGCCCAGCGCCGCCAGGGCGAATGCGGCCAGGAGGAGCTTGGCCTTGGTGGACGCCGCTCCATCGGTGCCCGGCAGCTGGGGTTGTGCCCACCCGTTCCGCCGTGCGGAACGCCTGCCCACAACAGGAACACGACTCATGCGGCGCTCTCCGGTACCGGCTCTGGTGCCTTGCTCTGTGGTGTCTGGGGTTGCGGCTGCCAGCCCGGTCCCCGGAACAGCCTGCCGCCCCGTTCGCGCCATGTCGTTGCCGTCTTCAGGTCCTTCGCTATCGCCGCGTACTCGTGCGTGGCCACCCGCAGCGGGTTGAACGTGGTGATGTTCTTCGTCAGGCCGTACACCGGGCGGTCCGTCTCCGCGACCCAGGAGCCGAACATGCGGTCCCAGATGATGAGGATGCCGCCGAAGTTGCGGTCCAGGTAGCCGCCCTGTGACGCGTGGTGGACGCGGTGGTGCGAGGGGGTATTGAAGACGTACTCGAAGGGCCGGGGCAGCTTGTCGATGCGTTCGGTGTGGATCCAGAACTGGTAGACGAGGTTCGCCGAGGAACAGAAGGCGAGTGCCGCCGGGTGCACGCCGAGTGCGATCAGCGGGACGTAGAACGGCCAGACCGTCAGGCTCGTCCAGGGCTGGCGCAGCGCCGTGGTGAGGTTGAACTTGCGGCTGGAGTGGTGCACCACATGGCAGGCCCACAGGATGCGGATGACGTGGTGTCCGCGGTGCGACCAGTAGTAGAAGAAGTCCTGCGCGAGCAGCATCAGCGGGATCGTCCACCACAGCACGGGGATGTGCAGCGGTGTCAGCGCGTAGATCGCCGTGTAGATGGCGACGATGGGGATCTTCCACAGGAAGTCGAAGGCGAGGCTGCCGAGCCCCATCGTGATGGAGGTCGCGGCGTCCTTCGTCTCGTACCCGGCGGCGTCCTCGTCGGGATGGATCCGGTGGCTCACGATCTCCACGACGGTGAGCAGCACGAAGGCGGGTATGGACCACAGCACGACATCGGGCAGGTTCGGCGGCATGCGTGCACCGTAAAGGCCCCTGACGGGCCGCCGCTAGACGTAGTTACCGACAAGTATTACCAGTGGTAAGCCGACGGATGTTGGCGGGCCTCGCCAAAAGCGGACGCTCAGACACCGACCGCCCCGAGCAGCGCGCCCGCCCCGTGGGTGACCGCCATGGCCAGCGCTCCACCTGCCACGTTCCGCAGCACGGCGGGACGCACGGCCGCTGAGCCCAGGCGCGCGCTGCTCCAGCCCGTGAGGGCGAGCGCGCCGAGGACCGAGACGACGGTGACGGCGAGGCGCCAGTCGGCGGGCGGCAGGATGATCGCGAGGAGCGGCAGGAGCGCGCCCACGGTGAACGCGACGAAGCTGGCCCAGGCCGCGTGCCACGGATTGGTGAGCGCGTCGGGGTCGATACCGAGCTCCACGCGCGCGTGGGCCCGCAGCGCGTCCCGCTCGGTGAGCTGTTGCGCCGCCTCGCGGGCCACCTCGCGGCTGAGCCCGCGCTCTTCCAGGAGGCCGGTCAGCTCGACCAGTTCGGCCTCGGGTTGCTCCCGCAGCTCACGCTTCTCCATGGCCAGGGCGGCCTTCTCGGAGTCGCGCTGGGTGGACACGGAGACGTACTCGCCCGCGGCCATCGACATCGACCCGGCGAGCAGCCCGGCCAGGCCCGCCGTGAGCAGGGTGGCGCGGTCGCCGGTGGCGCCCGCCACGCCGACGACCAGCCCGGCCGTGGAGACGATGCCGTCGTTGGCCCCGAGCACGGCGGCCCGCAGCCAGTTGAGCCGGGAGGCGAGCGCGCCGCCGTGCGCCTCGTCGTGTTCCGGTGCCTGATCGCTCACCCGGGGAGGGTCTCACCCCGGGTGAGCGAGTCGGCAGGGGCACGCCGTCACCAGACGCGTACCGAACCTCCTGGGGCGAACACCGGGCTCGTCGCGCCGGCCGGGGTCTCCTTGAGGGGTTCGTCCAGTTCCTGGACGGTCGGTCCGACCTTCGCCGCGATCGCGTCCAGAAGCTCCAGGTCGAAGCCGTAGACGCGGGCCGCGTTGCCGCCGACCATCGCCGCGATCTCCTCCTTGGGGAGACCCGCGTACGCGATGCGCAGGCCCTCGCGCGAGAAGGGGTGCGTGCCTTCGTCGTGCGGGTAGTCGCTGCCCCACATGATCTTGTCGAGGCCGATCCGGTCCCGCATCTGCGCCTCGTGCGGGCGCATGAAACTCGCGCCCACGAAGCAGTTCTCGCGCCACACCTCGGAAGGACCCTTGCCCATCGAATCGGCAAGGCCCGCACCGAACTTCGACTCCGCCGTGTCGGTCGTGTCCGCCTTCGAAGCCGCCGCGACCAGGCGCCCGTGGTAGTAGTCCAGCATGTCGAGCACGCCGGGGATCCAGCCCGAGCCCTGCTCGGTGAGGACGAGCCTGAGCTCGGGGTGGCGGCGGAAGGCGCCGCCGAAGACGAGGTGCCACAGCGCCCGGTGCGAGAACCACGTCGTCTCCACCATGAAGACGGCGCGCGCGGCCGGTTCCTCGCCCAGCGGTGGCGATGCCGAGCCCGCGTGGTGGTTGACCGGCACGCCGCGCTCGGCGCAGGCCGCCCAGATCGGGTCGTACGTCGCGGAGTAGAGCTCGGCGAGTCCCGACCCCGGCGGTGTGCCGGGCAGCAGCAGGCCGCCCTTGAGCCCGGCGTCGGCCGCCCGGTTGATCTCCTTGACGGCCTCGTCGACGTCGTTGAGGAGGATCTGGAAGACGCCCGCCCTGCGGCCGGGAGCCGCGGCGCAGAAGTCGGCGAGCCAGCGGTTGTGGGCCCGCAGGCCCGCCCAGCGCTGCTCGAACTCCTCGCGCGTGGGCGCCGGGGCCATCAGGGACGCGCTCGGGAAGAACGGCGGGATGGTGTTCGGGAAGACGACCTCGGCGACGATGCCGTCCTGTTCCAGCTCGGCGACGCGGCGCTCCGAGTTCCAGTTGCGGTCGGCGGTGTCGGCGAGGAGGTCCTCGTACGGATTGACGTAGGTGGCCGCCCACGCGTCGAACGCGTCGTGGTGACGCGACTCCAAGTAGGGCTTGTAGTCGAGGAGATCGGCGCCCGCGTGGCAGTCGGCCGAGATGACGGTGTAGCGCTCCGCTGTCATGTCTGGGCCCCCAGTACCGGGAAGTCGTTCTCGGTCAGCCAGTGGCGGCCCACCTCGCGCGAGCGCGCCCAGGAGGCCTCCACTGCCGACTGGTCGGTGGCCTGGCCCAGTTCGGCGGGCGTCGGACCGATGCGGCGGGCCAGCGGCGCCAGCTTCTCCGTGTCGAAGCCGAAGACCTCCGCCGCCGCGAGGCCCAGCATCCGGCGGGTCTCCCCCACCGGGATGTCGTGGAAGGTTTTCTTCAGCCACGCGCGCGTGTCGGGCCAGGTCCCTTCGGGGTGCGGGAAGTCGCTGCCCCAGAGGATGTTGTCGACGCCGATCTCGTAGCGCTGGGCGAGTTCGCGGCGCTTGGTGTTGGTGGCGCAGATGAAGATCTGCCGATCCAGGTACTCGTGCGGCGACCGCTTGAGCTCCGCGAACGGGGAGAGCTTCTTGCCGCCGTGCGCGCCCAGGTAGAGGCGGTCCATGAACCACAGGAGGTTCGGCAGCCACCAGCAGCCCGACTCCGCGACACCGAACCTCAGCCCCGGGTGGCGCTCGAAGACGCCCGACCAGAGCATGAACCACAGCGGCCGCGCGGGCCACCAGGTCACTTCGGAGACGTAGATCCCGAGGTGGTCGCCGTACTCGTGGCGGGGCGCCGCCCCGGAGTGGGTCACCACGGGCATCGCGCATTCTGCCGCCGCCGCCCACACGGGGTCGTAACGCCGGTCGTGGTAGGGCGCCTTGTCGACCCACATGGAGGGGATCATCAGCGCGCCGAGCCCGGACTCCTTGGCCCGGTGCACCTCGGCGACGACCCGGTCGACCTCTCCGGTGATGGGCAACAGGGCGACGCCGCAGTGCCGTTCGGGATGCTCGGACACGAAGTCGGCGAGCCAGCGGTTGTGCGCCTGCGCGCCCGCCATGCCGAGCTCGGGGTCCTGGTCGCCGGAGAGGCCGAGGCCCACCCCGAAGGGCGCCGCCGTCTGGCTGTCCACGGCGTCCGCGTCGGGGAAGACGACCTCGGCGGCCACCCCGTCGCCGTCCAGCTCCTTGAGGCGCTGCGCGGTGTCCCAGCCGCCGCGCAGGCCCTCTTCGTTGTCCTGGAACCACTTGGCGGCGAACGCGTCGTTGCGGATGCCGAGGCGGGTCGCCTCCGCGCGACGGGCGTCGCGCTCCCCCAAGAACTGGTCGAAGTCCCGGTGGAAGCGGCTGTCCAGATAGGGCCGGTACTCCTCGGTGGGGAGCCCGGCGTGGCAGTCGGAGGAAATGATCAAGTAGGGGTCCTGGCCGGTCATCTGTGGCACTCCCTTCAGTCCAGGATGAAGTTCTCGAGATACGCCGGGTCGGCGCGGTCCAGCATCGACCGCGACCTGGCCTTGATCTGCCGGTCGCTGTGCTCGCTCTCCGGAAGCAGCCAGAAGCGGCCGGCGGCGATGCCCTGCGCCACGAAGTCCGCGACCTGCTCGACGGGCGTGAACTCCACCTCCTGGCCCGCCTCCTTCATCGCCGCCTCCCACTGGTCGAGGCTGCGGTAAGGGGTCCTGCGGGGGCGGGACTTGGCGTACCGGTCGGGGCGGTTGCGGTGCGACTCCCAGAGGCCGGTGCGCAGCATGTGCGGCCCGGGGAAGAGCACGGAGGCGCCCACGCGCGCGTGCTCCGCCTTCAGATGGGCGTACAGCGACTCGGTCATCGTCACCACGGCCGCCTTGGTGACCGCGTACACGGATGCGGTGGGCAGCGGCGCGATGCCGCCGTCGCCGGATGAGGTGTTGACGACATGGCCGGGCTCGCCGCCCGCGATCATGCGGGGCACGAAGGCCTGGATGCCGTGGAAGACGCCCCATACGTTGACCTCGAAGGCCCACTTCCAGTCGTTCGGCTCGTGCTCCCACATGCGGCCCTCCGCGCCCGAGCCGACACCCGCGTTGTTGCACAGCACATGGACGGCGCCGAACGTCTCGTACGCCGCGTCGGCGAGGGCGAAGACCTGCTCGCGCGAGCCGACGTCGACCACGCGCGCGTGCACGCTCGCCCCGTCCTCGCGCAGCCCGGCCGCCGCCTTCTCCAGGGCGCCCTCCTCGACATCGGCGAGCACCACCTTCAAGCCTTGTGCCGCGAACCGCCGCGCCATGGCGAGGCCGATGCCGCTCGCCGCGCCCGTGACGACGGCGACCTGCCCTTCGCGCAACTCCATCTCAGACGCTCCCCTCTGGCGGGCCGTCGAGGATCTGCTGCGGGTCGTCGTAGCGCTGGTGGATGTAGGGCAGCAGGGCCTGCGCGCTGACCCGCTCGACGACGCGGCCCTTCTGGTCGGTGGTCTTCTCGCCGATGGTGATCTCGACGACCGCGCGCACGGGGAGGTCCGCGATCGGGTCGTACATCGACTCGCGCAGCACGATGTCGCCGGTGACGGCCTCCAGCTTGCGGACCTTCTCGTTGCGTACGCAGTGCACGAGCACCGGGTCCGCGTCGAAGCCCGAACCGTCCACTCCGGGAAGGAACTTGAAGTAGAAGTCGGTCTTCTGGGCCGGCTCCGGGAGCGGCAGCGGGCCGCTGACCGCGCCGCGCACCTCGACGAAGGCGATGCCGTGCCGGGCGAGCCGGGCGCCGACGACCAGGCCGTCGCGCTCCACCTCCACCTCGCCGAGCTTCTTCGGCTCCCCGAAGACCTCGCGCCCGCCGATCAGGGCCCGCTCGTGGGTCATCGGCATGACGAGCGGATACCAGCCCTCCACTCCCCCGTGCTCGGCGGCCACCGCCACCGAGCCCGCGCCCAGCGGATAGCCCGGCAGGTCGACCTTGCTGATGTTGGCCCGCACCAGGGGTCGGTGCGTGGGCTTGAGCGGTGGCGGAAGGACCGCCGCCACCGCGTCCGGGTCGCTCTCCCAGACGGCCACCACACCGGTCGACCAGATGTCGGGGAGCTTCGAGCTCGCGGTGCGCGTCGCGGCGATCTCCGCCTCGGTGCGCGCTCCGTACCGTACGCGTGCCATGTCGTACCACCCTTCGTCAGCGCGGGACTCGGGCCCGCGGCGGGGACTTGCGGGAGGTCTTGCGGAAGGTTCTGTAACACAGTTACAACAGGAGCCGTGAAGAGTGAAGAGCCGCGTCACGAAGGAACGCGCACGCATCTCAACCGGGAGCAGGTGCTCGCCACGGCGGCCGCGCTCGTGAAACAGCACGGCCCGCAGGGCCTGACGATGCGCAAGCTCGCCGCCGAGCTCGGCACCGCCGTCACCTCGATCTACTGGCACGTGGGCAACCGCGAGTCGCTCCTGGACGCGCTCGTCGAGCGCACCGTCGCCGACCTGCGCGAGATCCGCCCCTCCGGAAAGACCCCGGACCGGCGCATCGTCTCCGTGGCGCGCGCCCTGCGCCGCGAGCTGCGCGACCATCCGCACCTCGTCGCGATGGTCCACGAACGGGGCCTCACCGAGCGGATGTTCCTGCCCGCTCAGCGGGTCCTGGTGCACGAGGTGCACGCGGCGGGACTGCGCGGCGCACGCGCGGCCGCCGCCGTGCGCGCCGTCCAGGTCCATGTCGTCGGCCACGTCCTGGTCGAGCGCAACCGCGAACGGGCGCCGGTGCAGCGGCCCGGCGAGGAGGAGCTGTGGACGGTGGAGACCGCCGAGGACGATCCCGAACTCGCCCGCGCGCTCGCCGCACCCGTCGACCCGGAGGCCTTGTTCACGGCGTCCGTGCGCGCGCTGGTGGCCGGACTCCTTGGACCGGGGACCTGACTGTCAGTCGTGGCCCGTATCCTCAGGGACCATGCTCGAAGACCAGACGACCGCAGCGTCCGCAGCCCCCTGGCCGGCCGCGTATCCCTCCGGATACGCGGTCGTCGACGTGGAGACCACAGGGCTGGCCCGCGACGACCGCATAGTGTCGGCTGCCGTCTACCGGGTGGACGCCCAGGGCGAGGTGGAGGACCACTGGTACACGCTGGTCAACCCGCAGCGCGATCCGGGCCCCGTCTGGATCCACGGACTCACCAGCACGATGCTCGCCGACGCGCCGCTCTTCAAGGACATCGCCGACGAGTTCGCCGCGCGCCTCGCGGACCGCGTCCTGGTCGCGCACAACGCCGTCTTCGACTGGTCGATGATCGCCAGGGAGTACGCACGCGCGGAGCGCACCGCCCCGGTGCGCCAGCGCCTGTGCACGATCGCCCTCTCCAAGGAGCTGCGGCTCCCGCTGCCCAACCACAAGCTGGAGTCGCTCGCCGCGCACTTCGGGGTCGAGCAGCGCAACGCGCACAACGCACTCGACGACGCGCGCGTGCTCGCCGAGGCCTTCCGGCCGAGCCTGCGCGCCGCGGCGAGCGAAGGGGTGCGGCTGCCGCTCCTCGAGTGCCGTCCGCTCACCGAGTGGTCCGACGGCGCGGCGCGCATCGTCCGCCAGCCGACAGGACCGGGCTCCGCATCCTCGCCATCCTCGTCATCCTCGTCGTCCTCCTCGTATTCCTCGTACTCCTCGTACTCCTCGTACGGCCAAGGGAGTTGGCGCCCCTCACGCAAGCGGCCCGCCTGCCCCTACCCCAACCCGGGGCGGTACGAACCGGGCAAACCGCTCCAGCAGGGCATGCGTGTCGCGTTCTCCGGGGACACCTCGACCGAGCGCGAGCTGCTCGAGGACCGCGCGGTGGAGGCCGGACTGCACATCGCGACGAGCGTGTCGCGGCTGACCAGCGTGCTCGTCACGAACGACCCGGATTCGGGTACGTCCAAGACCACCAAGGCGCGGGCGTTCGGCACCCCGGTCATCGACGAGGCGGCCTTCGGCCAGCTCCTCCAGGACGTCGCTCCGGCGGCGGAGGGCTGAGCCGACGGGCGGGTGTCAGACGGGTGATTGTCGCGCCGCGCCCCGCCTGCCCGCTCGCATGCGGGCGCCGTGCGTCCCACCCTGTGGCGCATGGCACGTTGCGAGGTCTGCGGAAACGACTACGGCATGTCCTTCGAGGTGCACGCGCAAGGCGCGGTGCACGTCTTCGACTGCTTCTCCTGCGCCATTCACCGCATGGCGCCCATCTGTGAGCACTGCCGGTGCCGGATCATCGGCCAGGGCGTGGAGGCCGACGGGCAGTGGTACTGCGGTGCGCACTGCTCGCGGGCGGAGGGGCAGGTGGGCATCGTCGACAGGGTGTGACCCGGCCTCTCCCCCACGGCCCTCCGCGGCTCCGTTCCGGAGTACCCCACTCCCGTGCACCCCACGACCGAGTTGTACCGTCGTGGGGTGTACCGCTTCCTGTTGACCCGGCAGTGGGTGATCCTCACCCTCGTCGCCCTCGTTCTCATCCCCACGATGATCGAGCTGGGCTTCTGGCAGCTGCACCGCCACGAGCACCGCGTCGCACAGAACGCGCAGATCTCCAAGGCGCTGGACGCGAAGCCGGTCCCGGCGGAGCGGCTCACGTCCCCCGGCCACGCCGTCTCGCACGACGAGCGCTACCGGCGGGTGAGCGCGCAGGGCACGTACGACACGGAGCACGAGGTCGTCGTGCGGCGCCGCACGAACTCCGACGAGGAGATCGGCTTCCACGTCCTGACGCCGTTCGTCCTCGACGACGGCAAGGTGCTCCTCGTCAACCGGGGCTGGATCCCGGCGAACGGGCCGCAGACCGCGTTCCCGAAGGTTCCCCCGGCGCCCAAGGGCGAGCTGACCGTCACCGGCCGGCTGATGGCCGACGAGACGTCCGCGAAGAGCGGCATCAAGGACCTCCAGGGCCTTCCGGACCGTCAGATCATGCTGATTAGCAGCGGACAGCAGGCGCACAGCCTGGGCAAGCAGGTCCTCGGCGGTTACATCGAACTGACCTCGCCGGAACCCCCGTCCGGCTCCCCCCAGGTGATCGGCGAGCCCGAGCACGGCGACATCGGCCCGCACATGGCGTACGCGGTCCAGTGGTGGCTGTTCTGCGCGGGCGTCCCCATCGGCTGGGTGATCCTGGTCCGCCGCGAAGTGCGGGACCGCGCGGCGGCGGCCGCGGAGTCCACGCCGGAGGCGACGCCCGCGACGGTGTGACGGGCCTCGCGTTCCCCCGCCGCGACGCGGCAAAATAGCGCCATGGATCTTGGACTGAAGGACCGTGCCTACGTCATCACCGGCGCCACCCGCGGCCTGGGCAACGCCGCCGCGCGTGAGCTGATCGCGTACGGCGCGAAGGTACTCATCACCGGGCGGGACGAGAAGACCGTCGCGGAGGCGGCGGACGCGCTGGGCCCCGACGCGGCCGGCATCGCGGCGGACAACGGCGACCCCGCCGTCGCCGGGCGGCTGATCGATGCCGCGCGGGAGCGGTTCGGGCGGTTCGACGGGGTGCTGATCAGTGTCGGGGGTCCTGCGCCGGGGTTCGCCGCCGACAACACGGACGAGCAGTGGGAGTCGGCGTTCGAGTCGGTCTTCCTCGGGGCGGTGCGGCTTGCTCGGGCGGCCGCGGCCGAGCTCGGTGAGGGGGGTGTCATCGGCTTCGTCCTCTCCGCGTCCGTGCACGAGCCGATTCCGGGTCTGACGATCTCCAACGGGCTGCGGCCGGGGCTTGCCGGCTTCGCCAAGTCGCTCGCCGACGAGCTCGGGCCGCGGGGCATTCGCGTCGTCGGACTCCTGCCGGCCCGGATCGACACGGATCGGGTGCGGGAGCTGGACGGGCTCTCGGCGGATCCCGAGGCGACGCGGGCGGCGAACGAGGCCCGCATCCCGCTGCGGCGCTACGGCACCCCGGAGGAATTCGGCCAGACGGCCGCGTTCCTTCTCTCTCCCGCGGCGTCCTATCTGACGGGGGTCATGCTGCCGGTGGATGGTGGGGCGCGGCGGGGGTTCTAGGCGGTTTCTTTCCTCGGACGGGCTGAAACATCTGCCGGGCAATCGGGTGGGTGCGCGGGAAAAATCCGCCGCGAAGCGGCGGTCTAGAACGAGGGCCGGGGGCGGAGCCCCCCCTCAGCTCACCCGCTCCGCCCGATGCTTCACCGCCCGCAGTTGCACGACCGCCGGCAGCTTCGCCAAGCCCGCGGAGTCGCGCGCGTGCGCCAGCGCCTCCGCCGAGAGGCGGTGGAGTGCCTCGCCCGGCGTCGCGTGCGGCTCCAGGAGGAGGGACACCCGCGCCTCGGGGGCGTTGCGGCGGCCCGTCAGGGAGACCGCGGCCCGCTGCACACCCTCCAGCGATTCCGCCTCGCCCGCGAGTACGTTCTCCAGGGCCCGCCCCCGCAGCAGCGCCCCCTCCCCGTCCCCGGTCTCCACAAGGACCTCCGCCAGCCTCCGCCGCCGCAACTGCGCGGAGAGCCACCACAGGGCGAGCAGCACGCACACCGCGAGCACGCCGATGACCGTGGGCCAGAACCAGCCGTCGTCCCGCCACCGCTCCCGGTCCGCGTCGCTGAGCAGGACATCGCGCTTCCCGTCGTGCACCCACCACGAGGGCGGGCTCGCGCCGAGGCCGATGGCGAGCACCGAACCGCCGAGCACCAGCAGGACGAGGCCCAGCAGACCGAGCACCACACGGTTGACCGTCTTCAGCATCGCGGGTTCAGCCCTTCCTGCCCGGCCGTGCGACGCGCACCGAGAGCGCGGGACCGCGGCCGAGGCCCAGGTCCTTGATGCCCTCAGCCAGCGTGGCGTCCAAGTCGCCGCGTACGTCGTCCAGTTCGCGGAAGTGCGAGATCGCGTGCACGTCCACCTTGGAACGCTTCATGCGGACCCGCACCGACTGCACCCCGGACACGTCCATGGCCCGGTCCCGCAGCACCATCGCCGCGGCCCCGCGGTCGAGACCGGCCCGTACGTCGGCGTCATCGCGCCGCATGGCGAGCACGGCCCGCAGCCCCGGCGTCGCGGCGAGCACGATCAGCCACACCCCGGCGGCCGCCGCGACCCCCGCACCGGCAAGGACCGACGTACTGTCCAGCGGCCGCTCGGCCAGCTCACGGGCGAGGTCGCGCCGCCACGCCATCGCCGAGTGCCCGGCGCGCACGGCGGCGATGTCGTACAGCAGAAGCCCCGCACCGCCGAGGACCAGCAGGGCGAGGACGGCGGCGGGAACGCGCCGGGACGACCAGAAGCGGGTCGCCTTGGTGTCGTCGGCCAGCGTGGGCGGCGGATCGTAGGAGGCCGCGGACGCCGACTGGTCGAGATCGCTGCCGGCCCGCTCGATGACCGGCACCGGCTGTGTGCGACCACCGCCCTCGCCCTCGGGCCCCTGGGTCTCACTCATCGCGTCCTCCCCCGCGCCGCGGCGCGCACCTGTGCCGAGTGCAGCCGCTCGACCTGGACCGCGACCTCGGGCACTTCCATCCCCGCCAACGCCTTTACCCGCTCGGCGACTCGGCGACGCACCGCACCGCACTGCGCGCCGATGTCCGAGGGGTAGTCCAGTTCCACGCTGATGCGCACGCGCGCCACATCATGGCGCACGGTGACCGTCGCGTGCGGCGGCGAGCCGTCGGCGGGGACCGTGCCCAGCGCCTCGCGCGCCGCCCGCGCTGCGATCTTCGCGACGACCCGGTCGGCGATCCGGGTCGCGCCGCGCCACCCTGGAGCGACCTGTGCCGCCACGGCTCACCGCCGCCGGTCGTCGCCACGGGTACGGAAGAAGTCGCCCGGGTCGAGGTCGCCCTCGAGGAACCGGCCGGCGACAAAGCCTATGGCGCCCAGGGCCGCCACCAGAAGGAACGCCCCGAACCCGCCGAAGTACCCGGCGAAGCCGAGCGCCATTCCGGCCACCATGCCGATCACGGCCATGCTCATCGCGCGCTCCTTAGCAAGACGACTTCGAGCAGGACGGCTGCGTCACTGGAGGCGGCCTTGCGGCTCATCGTCTTCCTCGTCCGGCAGCTTCACATCGCTCACCGCGATGTTGACCTCGACGACCTCAAGACCGGTCATGCGCTCGACCGCGCCGATGACGTTCTCCCGTACTGCGTGGGCGACATCGGCGATCGAGACCCCGTACTCGACGACGATCTCCAGGTCGAGCGCCGTCTGCACCTCGCCGACCTCGGCCTTCACGCCGCGCGACACGGACTTGGAGCCGCCGGGCACCCGGTCGCGGACGGCGCCGAAGGTCCGGGCGAGGCCGCCGCCCATCGCGTGCACGCCGACGACGTCACGGGCCGCGAGCCCGGCGATCTTCTCGACGACGCCGTCCGCGATGGTGGTGCGTCCCCTGGTCGCGGGATCTCCGCCGCCGCGCCTGGTCGCGCCGCTCCTGCCCACCGCCTCGCCCGAGGGTTCCTTCTCCAGGCTCTCCTTGGGCCGCTGCCGCTGTCCGGTGTCGGTCATCGCCGTCCCTTTCGAAAGGGGATGTGCTCCTTCGCCCAGACTAAGTGCGGTTGCGCCGCCGCGCGCCAGGGATGCGGCAGGCTGGAGCAATGACCGGTGACGGGTGGACTGAGGCAGTGCGGCGGCAACTCGGCCTGGGGCGGGTGCTGCCGCTCGGCGGACCGGGCGACGGCGTCTGGGTGACGGAGTCGGCGGCGGGCGCGGTGCTGCGCCGTGCGGCACAGGGGGTGAGCGGTGTGCGGCTCGGCGGCCTGCGCCTTGCACTGGCCGATCCTTCGGACGCGTACGTCGCCTCGGTGCCCGCGCCGCCGAGCGCGCTGCCGCCGGGGCCGCTGCGGATCACGGCGGAGTTCGCAGCGGCCGCGACCGAGCCGCTGCCAGCGGCGGCAGCCCGGCTCCGCGAGGCGCTGTTCACGGCGGCCGCGGACCGGCTCGGCCTGGTGGTCGAGGAGGTGGACCTCGACGTGACGGCCCTGCTGGACGAGGGCGAGGCCCCCGCGGCCGACTCCCCCGACCAGGAGCAGCCACCGGCCGAGTCCAAGCCGCCGTCCGGCAGCGGAGACGAGGCCCAAGTGGCCGCGGCCGCCCTGGACGTGCCCGGCGTGCGCAGGCTGACCGGCGCACTCGGCGGACTCGGCCGCGCGGTGCACATCGAGGAGTCACCGGCGGCGAAAGCGGCCCTGCCGCGCCGCCACGCGCGCGTGGAAATGGCAACGGCCCGCGAGCACCGCGCCCTGGACGTGGCACTTGCGGTCCGAGCGGCGGTCGGCGCCGCACTCCCGGACCACCCTTCGGTGGCGGTCCTGATCACAGCCGTAGAGGACTGACCCGCCCCAAAGGGGCGCGGGGAACTGCGCGCCCAGCCACAAAACACCCGCAGACAGAATCCGCCCGACCAGCGGAGCGTCAGTCGCCGAGCCCCGCAAGGTCCCGCAGCCGCCGCCCCTGCGCCGCGCGCTCGGCGGTGCGCTGCTCCTCGTACGTACGACCGGAGACGCCCTGCAGCAGCGCCTTGGTCTCGATGACCGCGTCGCGCGGCGCGGCGAGCAGCGCGGCCGACAGGTCGCTCACGGACGCGTCGAGCTGGTCCGCGGGCACGACAAGGTTGGCGAGGCCGACGCGCTCGGCCTCGGCCGCCTGGACGAACCGCCCGGTGGCGCAGATCTCCAGCGCGCGGGCGTAGCCGACAAGACCCACGAGGGGGTGCGTGCCGGTGAGGTCGGGCACCAGGCCAAGGCTGGTCTCGCGCATGGCGAACTGCACGTCGTCCGCGACGATCCGCAGGTCACAGGCGAGCGCGAGCTGGAAGCCCGCACCGATGGCATGCCCCTGGACGGCGGCGATGGACACGATGTCGCTGCGCCGCCACCAGGTGAACGCCTCCTGGTACTCGGCGATGGTGGCGTCGAGGACGCCGTCGTCGCCGCGCGCGAGGTCGATGAAGGACGGCTCACCGTCGAAGCCCTCGGGCGTGAACGCCTGGCGGTCGAGGCCCGCGGAGAAGGACTTGCCCTCACCTCGGAGCACGACGACGCGGACACTGCCCGGCAACATCCGGCCTGCCTCGGCCAACGCCCTCCACAGCGCGGGAGATTGGGCGTTGCGCTTGGCCGGGTTGGCCAGCGTCACCGTGGCTACGGCCTCGTCGACAGTCAGGCGTACGCCGTCCTTGTCGAGTACCGGTGCGGGTCCGCCGAGTTCACTGCCGGGCGAAACCATGGGGGCCTCCGATGGTGGTGTGCGGTCGGTGCGGGCACACACGTGCGCCCGTAAGTGACTGCACAGTAACCACCCGGCCGATCAGGGGTCACCCCCAGGTCCCTTAAGGGCTCTGGGGGACGATCGGCCCGGTGGCCACCGTCGAAGCCGGTGAACAGCCCGCCGCCGTCAGCCGGCCGCGGCCTTCTTGCCTCGCGTCGCCCCGCCGCGTCCCCGCAGCGTGACGCCGGATTCGCTGAGCATGCGGTGCACAAAGCCGTACGAACGGCCGGTCTCCTCGGCCAACGCCCGGATGCTCGCACCGCCGTCGTACTTCTTCTTCAGGTCTGCCGCGAGCTTGTCGCGCGCGGCGCCGGTTACCCGGCTGCCCTTCTTCAGAGTCTCGGCCACCCGTGCCTCCTCATGGGAAGTGCGCTCTGGACTTCTCATGATCACCCCTCCCGGGCTTCCTGGCCACCCATTCGGCAAGGTCCGTACGACAAGGTTTGCCGCTCAAGAACGGGCCACCATGAGCGGAATTATCAATTCCGCGCATCGAATTCCGTACGGCCGAATGGATTGTCGAGCGAAGTGCCAGGTCAGCGCGGTGGCGGGCGAGAAACGCGGTCAGCGCCCGCCACACAGGGGAAATCCGTGTATCCCACACCTCGGTACGAGGCGGCCTCACACAGATGAAGGATCACGGATCGGCCGAATGATCCATACGCAGTGGATCAGTTATTCGATCAACCAAACTGGACCCCTCACGCGAGGCCCATGGGCCGGGAGAGATCAGGCGAGTGCGACCAGATCCGCGTAGTCCTGGCCCCACAGGTCCTCGACGCCGTCGGGCAGCAGGATGATCCGCTCCGGCTGGAGGGCGTCCACCGCGCCCTCGTCGTGCGTGACGAGGACGACCGCGCCCTTGTACGTGCGCAGGGCGCCGAGGATCTCCTCGCGGCTCGCCGGGTCGAGGTTGTTGGTGGGCTCGTCGAGGAGCAGGACGTTGGCGGAGGAGACGACCAGGGTCGCCAGGGCGAGGCGGGTCTTCTCACCGCCGGAGAGCACGCCCGCCGGCTTGTCGACGTCGTCCCCGGAGAAGAGGAACGAACCGAGCGTCTTGCGCACCTGGACGAGGTCGAGGTCCGGGGCGGCCGAGCGCATGTTCTCCAGGACCGTGCGCTCCGGGTCGAGGGTCTCGTGCTCCTGGGCGTAGTAGCCGAGCTTGAGGCCGTGGCCCTCTATGACCTGTCCGGTGTCCGGGGGGTGGGGGGCCCCCCCCATGCCGGGGCGGGGGGGGGGTTGCGCCCCCGGGAGGCGCCCCCTGTCGCCCCCGGGGGGCGCGGGGGGTGGGGGGTCGGGCAACTAGTCTCTATAAAGA
>NZ_JBHYIG010000108.1:0-28341 GCF_042740015.1 Streptomyces sp. NPDC059037 | reverse complement strand
GGGTGGTCGCGCCCCCGGGGGGGAGCCGAACATGACCCCGCCCCGCGCCCCTTCGGGGGCGCGCCCGCACCGCACCGGACTTCGCCAAAGCCGCTTAGAGAGCCAGCCCCTCCACCGCCTTGAGGACATGACCCGCACCGTCCTCCGCGCCCATCCGGCGGGCGATGCCCCCGGCTGCCGCCTTCAGCGAGTGCTCGCGCACGGCGTGGCCGAGCTGTTCGGCCAGGCGCTCCGCGGTGAGGTGCTTGAAGGGGATCGGCGTGGTGGCGGCGCCCAAGGCGGCCACGCGTGCGGCCCAGAACGGCTGGTCGGCCATGACGGGGACGGGGATCGCGGGGACCCCGGCCCGCAGCGCCGCCGCCGTGGTGCCCGCGCCCGCGTGGTGGACGACCGCGGCCATCCTCGGGAAGAGCAGCGCGTGGGGCGCCTCGTCGACGGTGAGGATGTCGTCGCCGTACGCCATCAGGCCCGCCCGCCCCTCCTGGAGCACTCCGCGCAGCCCGGCCTTGCGCAGGGCGGCCACGGCGATCTCGCTCAGCCGTTCCCCATCCCCGGCGGCCATGCTGCCGAAGCCGATGAAGACGGGCGGCGGGCCCGCCCGCAGGAAGTCCTCGTGGGCGGCGGGCAGCGGGCGGCCCGGGTCGTGGTGCGGCCACCAGTTGCCGACGACGTCCAGGCCGTCGCGCCAGTCTCCGGGCCGGGGCACCACGGCCGGGCTGAAGCCGTGCAGGACCGGCCACCGGGACTCCTCCCGTCGGCGCCGGACGGCTCCGGGCTCGGCCGCGGGCAGGCCGAGGCGGCTGCGCAGGTCCCGGACGGCGTCGGCGTAGACGCGGTCCGTCATCCGCAGCGAGAAGCGGCCCATCGCGCGGTTGCCGGGGCCGCCGAGGGAGCGGGCACCGCTGACGACCGGCGCGAACTCGCGGGTGGGGTGCGTGGGTTGGAGGTACACGCCCAAGGTCGGTACGTCCATGGCCTCGGCCAGGTGCCAGCCGAGCGGGGCGGTGGTCGTCGAGAGCAGCAGTGCGTCGACGCCGCCGCCCTGCGCCGCGTCGACGAGCCCTGACCCCAGTTCGCGTACGAACGACGCGGCCGCCCGCAGCAGCTCCCGCTTGCCGCCGCTCCCGCCGCCGGAAGCGTGCGGGTCGGCGGGCAGCGGACGGAAGGTGAGCCCTGCGGCGCGGACGAGCGGTGCGAAGGTCTCCTGGGTGGCGAGGGCGACGTCGTGGCCCGCTGCGCGCAGCCGGGCGCCGAGTCCGGTGTACGGCGCGACATCGCCGTACGACCCTGCCGCGGTGATCAGTACGCGCATCAGCTTCCCTCCCTCTCAATGAGTGACCCCACGCCGGACTCGACGCCACCCTCAACCTCAGGTTTAGCTTTACCTTCAGGGTTGGCTCGGGCATTGGCGAGCACCGCGGCGCGCAGGAACATCGCCAGGCCGGGCCGCTGCTCGGAGGGCGGCACGACGAGTGCGAAGGCCCTCGGGTCCTCTGCGAAGTCGTCGGCGACGCGGATGTGCATGTCGGGCGGGCACGGGGTGAACCAGCGGGAGATGTGCCTGCGGTGCTCCTCGGCCAGGGCCGTCGCGCGCTCTCCCTCGGCGGCCTCTCCCTCGTCGAACGCCGCGACGAGCCGCTCGCGCCACCGCGCCGCCTCGCTCATGAGCAGCGCCCAGTCCTCCTTGGAGTGGGCGGCGGCGCGGCTCATCGCCTCGCGATGTCCCGCGCTGCCCGCCCACTTCAGCTCGGCCTCGGTGGCGTAACTCAGATCGAAGGTGATCTCCCCGAACACCTCGAACCGCTCCTGCGGGCTGAGCCGTACGCCGGTCTGCTGCACCTCCATGGCCCGCTCGGCGACCTGCACCAGGCGCCCCAGCTTGCCGATCTGCTCGACCAGCGCCTTGTGCCGGGCGCGCAGCTGGTCGAGGGCGTTGGCCTGCGGGTCCGCGAGGATCTCCGCGATCTCCTCCAGGGCGAAGCCGAGTTCGCGGTAGAAGAGGATCTGCTGCAGGCGGGCCAGGTCGGCCTCGCTGTACAGGCGGTAGCCGCCGGGGCTGCGCTCGCTGGGGGTGAGCAGACCCGCCCGGTCGTAATGATGCAGGGTGCGGACGGTCACCCCGGCGAACCCGGAGACCTGCCCCACGGTGTAACTCATGGACCTCGCCTTTCGTCGGGCTGAAGCCTGCAGCCTGACGCGGCGTGAGGGTCAAGCCCGCCGCGCCGCAGCGAGCCCGGAGTGCGGCCCACCAGCTTGCGGACGGTGCGGGTGAGGTGGGCCTGGTCCGCGAAGCCGGCGGCGATGGCGGCTTCCGCGATGCCCGTACCGCCCTCGACCAGCGCGCCGACCGCGGTCCGCAGCCGCTCCCACTGCCGCAGGGTGCCGAGCGGAATGCCCACCTCCGTGCGGACCAGCGTGCGCAGCCGCGCCGGGGAGAGCCCCACGTCGGCGGCGACCGCGTCGAGCCGGGCTGCCCCGCCGCAGGCCCGGACCGCATGGCGTACGCGTGCGTCGACGGCGGTCGGCGGCCCGGCGAACGCGGCCAGTTCGGCGCGCAGCGCCGCGCCGTCCAGCTGCGGCCCCAGCGCGTCGCGCATCCTCCGCGTCCGCGCAGCGTCGAGCCAGAGCGGCCGCACGGCGTGGGCCGCGCCCGGCACCCGCCATGGTTCGAGGAAGACGGCGACGAAGCCCGACGAGGTGCCGCAGCCGTGCTCGCACCGCGGCGGCACCAGCACGCCCGCCCCGGCGTCCGCCCCGACGGTGACGTGTCCCCCGGCCGGCAGGACGAGCTTCCAGGCGGGATGCCGGTGCCGGGTCACCTCGTACGGACGGGATTCGGCGAAGACGGTGATGCCGTGCCCGGCGGTGAACGTGCCCATGGTCCGACAGTGTGCCCAACCGCCTGAACCATCGGCCCACCCCCCTGAACCGTCAGTCCAACGGAACCTCCAGATGTTCAACGGCCAGCGGCTCGAAGGAGATCCGTGTCGTGGATCCGTCGTCGGCCCACCGCACCTCGACCCCGTCGGCCGTCGCGTCCACCGCGGTGACCGCCTCCGCCAGTGGCGCTGGGTCCGGCTCCGCGGTGAGCAGCGCGAGGGCCGCGTAGCGGGAGGTGCCCTCCGTGTCCGCCGTGAGGCGCGGCATGCGGGCCCACCGGGTGAACGCGGTGCCCTGGGGTGCGCGTTGTTCGTCCTGGGCGGTCCAGCCGTGCAGCGGATGGAGCGCGGAGTGCAGGTTCTCCTCGGGCCCGGTCGCCCAGCCCGTGTGGGTGACGCGGGCGCCGTGCGGTGCGCCGATGACGCGGTGCACGCGCAGTTCGTAACGCCCCTTGGCCACGGTGACGCTCTCCACGCTCAGCCCCGGCACCATGGGCGGGCCGCCGACGAAGACCGGGGTGTGCCGGGATGCGGCCCAGCCCCAGTCCGGCCCGTTGTCGGCGCCGAGCGGCTCGATACGGCAGCGGGCGCTGCGGATGCCCGCCACTTCTACGGCGATGTGGTTGTCGGGGGTGTTGCCGCGTGCCGTGGGGCCGGTGCGGGTGGAGTAGGCGTGGCGGGCGTAGAGCGGGTCCTCGTGCGCGGCCGACTGCGCCTCGTGCGGGCGCGCGTGGTCGCTGCCGTGGTTGTGCAGCCGGACCACGCCGTCCGCGCGGGTGCTGTGCACCAGCAGACCGGGCGCGGGCAGCGCGAGCACCCGGTCGCGGGTCTCGCTGGGCGCCGGTTCCTCCGTCGCCGTCCACAGGGGGTGTCCTGCCGGGGCGAGCAGGCAGACGAACGCCTTCGACGCCCAGTACGGCGACGCGGGCCCCGAGTAGTTCTGCAGGCTCGCCTCGTGCGGGCCGTGCCAGCCGAGGCTGAGCAGGCCGTCGTCGCCGACCGAGCCGCGGTCGAGGAAGTAGCGCAGCGATCCGCTCAGGAGGCGGCGCGAGGTGCCGGGGGTGAGCGGGGTGTGGCCGGTGACCGCGCCGAGGGCGACGGACGCCGCGGCGGCGAACCGGTAGGTCAGGGAGCGGCCGAAGTGGATCGGGGCGCCGTCGCCGCCGAAGAGGAGTCCGAAGCTCTCCAGGTGTTCGCGCAGACGGGGACCGTGGACCTCCAACTGGCGCTTTTCGTCGGACAGTTGGGCGTCGAGTGTCGGGTAGAGGTGCAGTGCCCAGCCGTTGTAGTGGTCGAAGGCGCGGCCGTCGCCGTCGGCGTACCAGCCCTGGCCGCGGTACCAGGTCTCCAGGAGTTCCAGGGCCCGTTCGCGGGCCCTGGCCGTCTCCGTGTCGCCGCGGCCCACCGACTCCAGGAAGCCTGCCACGGTGTAGGGGAAGAGGTACCAGTTGTTGGGTGCGGGGACGTGGCGGAGCGCGCCTCGCAGCCATTCCTCCGCGCGGTCCTGTACGTCGCCGTCGAGGCGGTCCCACAGCCAGGGGCGGGTCAGCCGCAGGCCGAGCGCCACGGAGGCGGATTCGACCATCGGCTGACCCTGGATCTGGTGGTCGAGGACGACCGGCCAGGACTCGGTGTCGTCGCGGCCGGGTGTGCGGGTGCCCGCCGCGAGCCCCCGCGCGTACCGGTCGAGCCATCCGTGCGGGTCCTTGCCCTCGGCGCCCGCCACCCGGAACGCGGCGGCGAGGAAAGTGCGGGCGTATCCCTCAAGGCCGTCCGACCGCACGCCGGACGCGGAGGGCCGTCCCGGCAGGTCGAGGAGGGCGCCGTGCGGTGTCGCCCACTGCCAGGCGGCGCCCAGGAGGCCGTCGGCGGCGGTCTCCCAGTGCTCGCGTGTGTAGCCGGTGTGCGGGCTCAACTCCCGGTTCTCTTCGGGCAGTCCGGGGATGCTCATGCGAGGTAGGCCAGCCTTTCGCGTCGTACGGGATGGGCGAAGCCGTCGCCGGCGGCCCAGCGGCCGAGTTCGGCGACGGCGAGATCGGCGAGGCGCCCCCACTCGTTGCCCTGCGATCCGGCGAGATGCGGGGTGATGGTGACGTTGTCGCAGTCCCACAACGGGTGGTCGGGGGGCAGCACTTCGGGGTCGGTGACATCGAGGACGGCCCGGATGCGGCCCGCCGTGGCGGCCTCGGTGAGGGCCTCCTGGTCGAGCACCGCGCCGCGGGCGGTGTTGATGAGCACCGCGTCGTGGCGCATCGCCGCGAGCAGGTCGTGGCCGACGAGACCGCGGGTGGCGGGCAGCAGCGGGGTGTGCACGCTGACGACGTCGCTGCTCGCGAAGAGTTCCTCGATGCCGACGGGCCGCACGCCGAGCGCCGCAGCCGCCTCGTCGCTGACGTACGGGTCGTGCAGCAGCACCCGCAGGTCGTACGGCCGCAGGAGTTCGATCACCCGCCGGCCGATCAGCGATGCGGAGAGGATGCCGACCGTGCGGCCGTAGTTGCCGACACCCTGCGAGACGCCGAGCCAGTCGTCGCGGCGGCGGGTGACGCCGAACTCACGGGCGCGCTCGAGGACGTGCTTGCCCGTCAGCAGAATCATGGCGACCGTGTATTCGGCGACGGGCAGCGCGTTGGCCGCGGCGGCCGACGACACCTCGATGCCGCGCTCCCAGCACTCCTCGGTGATGTGCCCGCGTACCGACCCCGCGGTGTGCACGACGGCCCGCAGCCGGGGCGCCGCCGCGAGCGCGGCGGCGTCAAGGGGCGGGCAGCCCCAGCCGGTGACGAGGACCTCCACGTCCGCGAGCACGGAGCGGGCCAGCGGGGTGGTGAAGTCGTCCAGGACGGTGTCCGGCACCAGATCGCAGACCTGGCCGAGCGCGGCCAGGGCGCCGGGGCCGAGCACGGCGGTCGCCGCGTCCTGCCCCATGGCGAGCGCGGTGTGCGGACGGTGACTGCCGTTCATCGACACATTCCCTTTCACATGGCCCTTTCCTATGGCTCACTTGACCGAGCCCGCGGTCAGGCCCGACTTCCAGAAGCGCTGCAGCAGGATGAAGGCGAGGATCAGCGGAAGCACCGCGAGGAGCGAACCCATGATCACCACGGGGTAGTACTCGGGCGAGACGCTTGCGGAGCTGTTCCAGGTGTAGAGGCCGAGGCTGACGGGATACAGCTTCTCGTCCGAGAGCATCACCATGGGCAGGAAGAAGTTGTTCCAGATGGCGGTGAGCTGGAAGAGGAACACCGTCACCAGGCCGGGCCCCAGCATCCGCAGGGCGACGCGCACATACGTGGTCAGCTCCCCCGCCCCGTCCATCCGCGCCGCTTCGAGCACCTCGTCGGGAACGTACCCCTGACTGAAGATCCGGCCGAGGTAGACACCGAACGGATTGAAGAGGACCGGGATGAACACCGCCCAGAAGGTGTCGACGACACCCGTGGCCGACGCCATCAGATACAGCGGCAGGGCGAGCACCGTCTGCGGCACCATCACCGCGGCGAGCACCAGGCCGAACACCTTCTCCTTGTGCCGGAAGCGGTACTTGTCGAAGGCGTAGCCGCAGGCGACGCTGATCAGGGCGCTGATCGCGGCGCCGAGGACGGCGTACAGCAGGCTGTTGGTGTACCAGCGGCCGTACAGGCCGCCGTCCATCGCGAACAGGTCGCGCAGATTCTGTACGAAGGAGAAGTCGGCCAGCGAGAAGAAGTCGCTGCTGAACAGGGCGTCCCGGTTCTTGGACGCGGCGAGCACCAGCCACAGGACGGGCAGCAGGGTGTAGAGCACCGCGATGCCGACCACGGTGTTCACGACGGTGCGGCCCACGAGGCGGGGACGGCCCGCGGTGAGGGTGTCGGCGCTCATCGCGCGGCCTCCTTCTGGGAGCGGTTCGTCCACCGGGTGACGCCGTACGACAGGGCGACCGTGCACAGCAGCAGGATCACCGAAGCGGCCGCCGCCAGGCCGTAGTTGTTGCGGGTGAACGCCGCGTCGTAGATGTACATGCTGGGCGAGAAGCGCGAGTTGATCATCGGGGAGGACTGGCTGAGCAGCATCGGCTCGGTGAACAGCTGCAGCGCCCAGATCAGGGTGAACATGGCGACCATCACGATGGAGGAGCGCACCAGCGGCGCCTTGACCTGGAGCGCGGTGCGCACCGGTCCCGCGCCGTCGACGACCGCGGCCTCGATCACCTCGCGGGGGACGGCCTGCAGGGCGGCGTAGAAGATCACCATGTTGTAGCCGAGGTTGCTCCACAGGGCGATGTTCACGATCGACGGGAGCACGGTGTGCACGCCGAGGAAGTCGACGGTGATGTCGCCCTTGGCGAGCAGTTCGACGACCGGGCTGAGGCCCGGGGTGTAGAGGTAGAGCCAGATGAGGGCGGCGATGATGCCGGGCACCGCGTGCGGCAGGAAGAGGCTCAACTGCGCCCAGGTGCGCAGCCGTACGACACCCGAGTCGAGCAGCAGGGCCAGGGCGAGGGCGCCGATCACCATCAGCGGGATGTAGATCAGGCAGTAGAGGGCGACCACGCCGAGGCTGCCGAGGAAGGTCGGGTCGGTGAGGACGGCCGTGTAACTGCGCAGGCCGACGAAGACGGTGCGTTCGGGGCCGAAGCCGAGGCCGGGCTGGTCGTCGCTGAAGAAGCTCAGCCAGACGGCGGTGCCGACGGGGATCAGGAAGACCGTCGCCAGCAGGATCAGGAAGGGGGTCATCAGGACGCCGCACGCCATGTGTTCACGGCGGCGCGCACTGGCGCGGGTGCCGCGGGCGGCGGCGGGGGCTGCGGCCGTGCGGGCGGCGCGGGCCGGGGGCGCGGTCGTGGTCATCGGGGGTCACCTGCCTTTCTGCTGGTGCTCGGTGGCGTACGGGGTGCTTGGCTGCGTAGGGACTGCTCGGCCTCGCCCTGCGGCGTTCGCGCCGGTCATGTGCTGTGCTCGGTGGTGGAGAGGCCGAGGGCCCTGAGGTCCGGCATGGTGCCGTTCTGCGCCGCGTGCACCGCGTCGAGGAGCGAACCCTGGCCGCCGCCCGCGCGGGCGAAGCCGTCCTGCATGACGCGCTGGGTCGCGGTCATGCGCGGGCCCCAGACCCAGCCGTCCCGGATGGTGTCCGCCTGTTCCTGGAAGAGGCGGTAGATGTCCTGGCCCGCGTAGTAGGAGCGGTCGAAGGCGGCGCGGCCCACGGAGACGAGGCCGGGGACGGCCGGGTACTGGCTGCTGGTGCCGCTGGAGAGCCGGGCGCGCAGGGCATCGGGGTGCGAGACCTGCCACTCGATGAAGTCCATGGCGGCTTCCGGGTTCCGGCTGTCCTTGGTGACGGCGAAGGTGGAGCCGCCGTGGGTGCCGACGACCGGGTGGCCGGGGTCCCACTGCGGGAGCGGGGCGATCGCCCACTGCTTCTTCTGGCCCGGCCGGGCGTTCATCTGCGCGCCCGCGTCCCAGGCGCCGCTGAGCCGGGCAAGGACCAGGCCCTCACCGAGCTGCGAGTCGTGCTGTCTGCTCTCGGAGGCGTTGGCGAAGACCAGGTCTTCGTCGACGAGCCGCTGCCAGTACGCCGCGACCTTGCGCGTCGGCCGGTCGGCGAGCGACACGTTCCAGGCGCCGTCACGGGTGTCGAACCACTGGGCGCCCGCCTGCCACGCCCACGCGGCGAACTGGGTGAAGCCGTCGGTGGGGAAGAGCGCGAGCCGCCGGTCGCGGGACTTGTCCCGTACGGTGCGGGCGACGTCGGCGAACTCGTCCCAGGTGCGCGGGACTTGAAGGCCGTACTGGTCGAACAGGTCGGTGCGGTAGTGAAGCACCATCGGCTCCACGTCGAGCGGAACGGTGAAGACCCGCTTCTCGAACGTGGTCAGGCCGAGGGCCTGCGGGAGCAGCTTGGCGCGCAGCCGGTCGGTCAGGAGCGGGGTGAGGTCACGGGCGACGCCGTCGATGGCGAAGCCGGGGACCTGGGGGTACTCGATGGTGGCGACGTCCGGGGCGTTGCCGGCGCGGGCGGCGTTGCTGAGCTTGGCGTAGCCGCCCATCGCCCCTGACGGGATCTGCTGGAACTCGACCTGGACGCGGTCGTGGGTCTTGTTGAACGCGTCGACCACTTCCTGGCTGCCGCGCAGCGCGGACCAGAAGGTGATGCGTGTACTGCCGCCCTTGGTGCGTGCCGTACGGCCCTCGCTGCCCGAGCAGGCGCTCAACGCGCCCGCCGCGGGAACGGCGGCTGTCACGGCGAGCAGGGACCGGCGACTCGGTCGACCGGGCATGGGTGCCTCCCGCGGCTCTTGTTCGGGACACGGGAATCCTGATCGCGTGAACGAAGCCGGTCAAGAGACCGATCAAAAGAAACTTAAGCGGTCAAACGATCGCGGGGTGGGCGGCGGAGCCGCGCACCTTCAGTTCCGGCAGAAGCTCAACTCGCTGCGGATGCCCGGCGCCTGACGCCTCCGGCTCGGCGAACCGGCGCAGCAGGAGCTGGGCCGCGACCCGTCCCACCTCGTGCTTCGGCGGGGACACCGCGGTCAGCGGGGTGCTGCCAAGGGCGGCCACCACATCGTCGTACGCCACCACCGAGCAGTCCTGCGGCACCCGCACCCCGCCGTCGATGAGCTGCGACACGAGCATCAGCGCGTCGACGTCGCCGTGCAGGACGGCGGCCGTGGCCCGGCGCTCGCGCAGCAGCGCCGCGAGGTCGAGGGGTTCGCGCGCCCGGCCGGGGCCGGCGTCGCGGGCGCTGAGCACCACCGTCCAGTCCTCGATCTCCGCCCGGGACGCGGCGATCTCGGCGAAGGCCGCGCGCAGCGCACGGGCCGTCGGGCTGTCGTCGCGCGCGGCAAGCACGATCCGGCGATGACCTAGCTGAATGAGGTGGTCGACGGCGAGATGGATGCCGAACCAGTGGTCCGTGCACACGGAGTCCATGGCGTGCAGCGCACTGCCGGCCCGCGGCCGCCGCTCCATCACCACCGTGGGCACCCCGGACGCGGCGAGCCAGGCGTAGTCCGCCTCCTCCTCGGCCGCGGTGCGCCAGCGCGGAGCGATCAGCAGCCCTCGCACACCCTCGGCCAACACCCGTTCCACCAGCGGCCGTTCGGCGCCTTCCACCTGCGGCGCGATGTGCAGGGCGACCCGCATCCCCGCCTCGCTCAGGGCGCCTCGCGCCCCGTGCATCGTCTCGTACAGATAGGTGTGCCGCTCCGGCACCATCAGCGCCACGGCCTCCCCGGAGGCCACCGGTCCGGCGGGCGCGGCGCTCCGTTCCACGGGCCCGACCGAGCGTGCCACGCCGTGGCCGCGCCGCAGCCGGCCCTCGCGGGCCAGGTCTTCGACATCGCGACGCACGGTGATCACCGAGACCTCCAGATCGGCGGCGAGATCACTCAGCCGCGCCGTACCGCGCGACTCCACGACCGCGAGTATCCGCTGCCGCCTGACTTCCCTCGGCTCTCGCATGCTGCCGGCCCCCCTCGCGACGTACCCATCGGGTGTTCGTTTGAGCGTTTCCGCTGGAGGATATCGATCGTTGCCACGTCCGCACCCGTGCGTCACGTGATCTGTTCACGCGCGCGTTCCGTTCATCACGCGCGTTCTGTTCAATACGCGGCCCCGCCGACGCCCCGATCATCGCCGCATGTCCGACTTCGCCGCCCTGGCCCTCGCCGCCTTCCTGACCGTCACGGCCGTCACGCACTTCCTGTTCCCCGCCTATTACCGCGCTCTGGTCCCGCGCTGGCTCCCCGCCCCCGCCGCCCTCGTCGTCGGCAGCGCGGTGGCCGAACTCGCCACGGCCGCCCTGCTGTTCGCCCCCGCGACCCGCACGGCGGGCGGGTGGACCGCCGTCGCACTGCTGAGCGCCTTCCAGGTCTCGCACCTCGACGCCGCGTTCCACACCCGGCCCCGTACGGGATTCCTCGACACCCCCTGGGGCGTGACCGCCCGGCTGACCGTGAACGCCGCCTACATCGCCTGGGCGCTCACGGTCACTGCCGGCTGAGCGAGCGTGAGATGCCCGCCGCGACCGTGGTGACAAGCACCCAGCCCGTGGCGATCAGCAGATACGAGAGCCACTGGTACCAGCCGTCCGGCGCGAACGCCGTCTCCTGCCCGAAGCCGATGATCGGCAGGAGCAGGTCAAGGCTGTAGAAGACGGGGTTGAAGTCGGGGGCCTCGTCGGACTTCAGCGGACGCGGATGGTGCAGGGCGAAGGCGAGCGCGCCGCCGAGCAGCAGGACGAACAGCCATCCGGCGGCGCGCATGGGCCGGAAGCCGTAGCCGACGGTCACGTCCTGGAGATGGCCCCAGATCCGGGCGTACGGAGGCAGCGTGCCGCGATGGCGGCGGAGCTTGGCCAGCTGGACGGTGCGCGCGGCGGCCTCGTCGCCGACCGTGCGGTACGCGGCGGCCAACTGCTCGTAGCCCTGCGGGAGATAGCCGCCCGTCTCGCGGTCGAGCAGCGGAAGCCGCTGCTCGGCGGGCAGATGCGGGGCGAGCCGCTGGTAACTGAGACCGTCGAGCTTGACCTGATCCGGCCACACCTGCGGGGGGACGTGCAGCAGGTCCAGCTGGGAGCGGCGCAGATTGACGGCGCCCTCGATCGGGGCGGCCTCCCGCAGCCACAGCTCGCCGACGACGCAGCTGCTGGCGCGCAGCGCCGACCCCTCGGGGTGGGAGAGATGGGCGTAGGCGAGATTGATGTGGCGCGGGATGCGGGCGCCGCTCAGATTGACCGTGCCGCGGGCCCGCAGCCGCATGGCCCGCAGATCGGTGCCGACCGACAAGGTCTCGGCGTGCAGGGCGACTCCGCCAGGGGCACTCAGTTCGGCGTCGTCGAGGTTGACCTGGCCGCCGACGGTGGCGCCGTTCATCCGGACCTGGCCGTGCGCGACAAGGCCGACGGCCCATACGTCCGTGCCGACCTCCGCATGATTCAGCTGCAGGACCGCTTCGGCGTCCTGCGCGGGCGGCTCGTCGGGCACGGGCGGCGCGCCGAGCTCCGCCCCGTTGACGAAGAAGGCGCCGGTGATCTGCGCGCCCGCGAGCCGCACGGGCCCCGCTATCCGGCAGCAGGTGATCCGCAGGACCAGCTCCACCCGGAGGGTTCCCGCGGTCAGCCCCGGCAGGACCGAGTCGCTGAGGACCAGGGCGCGGACCTGCGCCCCGTACAGATTCGGCGTCTCCTCGAAGTGGCAGGACCGCAGCCGCACGGGATGCTCGACCGTCCCGTACATCAGGTCGAGGCGCCCGGTGATCCGCGCGCCCGTCAGCTTCAGGCCCGCGATCTCGCCGTCCCGCATCGGCCCGTTGAGCAGCAGCGCCCGCAACACCTCGGCCCGCACGGTCCGTTCGGGCCCCCACGAGCCGCCGGCCCGGGGGTCGTCATCGGGGCTCTCACGGAAGTCGACGCCCGCGCCGAGCGGGAACGCCCGCCAGACGCGCAGCTCCGCCGGTGTCAGGTCCGCGATCTCCATCGACGGGATGCTTTCGCGGGTTTGTTCGGGCTGTCAACTGCGGAATCGGCCCGCGGAGCGGTTCCGGAACCCGGCGCCCGCAGCCGCCCGGACCCTCCAGTTCGTAATGGGATCCATTTTCATATAGCCTCGACGCCGCACCACCGAGAAAGGAACCCGAGAACCCATGGCCGTACCCAAGCGCAAGATGTCCCGCAGCAACACCCGCCACCGTCGCGCCCAGTGGAAGGCCAGCACCCCGCAGCTCGTGCCGGTCACCGTCGACGGCTCCGCCTACCTCGTCCCCCAGCGCCTCGCCAAGGCCTACGAGCGCGGCCTGCTGCGCCCCGAGGGCTGACGGCATGGCCGAGCGACTGCCGGTCACCGTCCTGTCCGGCTTCCTCGGCGCGGGCAAGACGACCCTGCTCAACCACATCCTGGGCAACCGCGAAGGCCTGCGCGTCGCGGTGATCGTCAATGACATGAGCGAGATCAACATCGACGCCGCCCTCGTGCGGGGCGGCGAGGCCGCTCTCTCGCGCACCGAGGAACGCCTGGTGGAGATGACCAACGGGTGCATCTGCTGCACCCTGCGCGACGACCTCCTGGAGGAGGTCGACCGGCTCGCGAGGGCGGGGCGGTTCGACTATCTCCTCATCGAGTCCAGCGGCATCTCCGAACCGATGCCGGTGGCCGCCACCTTCGAGTTCCCGCGCGACGACGGCGCCACCCTCGGCGATCTCGCCCGGCTCGACACGATGGTGACGGTCGTCGACGCCGCCAACTTCCTGCCGGAGCTGACGGGCGGTGACGGTCTGGCGGAGCGGGGGCTCGATCAGTACGAGGAGGACGAGCGCACCGTCAGCGATCTGCTGATGGACCAGATCGAGTTCGCGGACGTCATCGTCCTCAACAAGCTCGACCTGGTCGACGAGCGGGACGCCGAGCGGCTCACCGCCACCCTCGCGCGCCTCAATCCGCTCGCCCGCCTCGTGCCTGCGACCCAGGGCCGGGTGGATCTCCAACAGGTCCTCGGCACCGGCCTGTTCGACCTGGAGCGGGCCCAGCAGGCTCCGGGGTGGGTGCGGGAGCTGAACGGGGACCATGTGCCGGAGACTGAGGAGTACGGCATTTCCAGCACCGTCTTCCGTGCCGAACTCCCCTTCCACCCCGTACGGTTGTGGAACTTCGTCACGCAGGGTCTGGACAGCGGGAGCTTCGGGGACGTGCTGCGTTCGAAGGGCTTCTTCTGGCTCGCCAGCCGTCCGAACGTGACCGGATTGTGGTCACAGGCCGGGTCCGTCGCCCGCTTCGAGCCGTCCGCCGCGCGCGACGCGGAGGACTACCAGGGGCAGGAACTGGTGTTCATCGGGACCGGGTTGCGGCCCGATGCGCTGCGCGCGGCGCTGACCGGCTGCCTCATGACAGAGGGCGAGAGCCTCTCGCCGCTCGACCTCGACCC
Organism: Streptomyces sp. NPDC059037; assembly: GCF_042740015.1. NCBI lineage: Bacteria > Bacillati > Actinomycetota > Actinomycetes > Kitasatosporales > Streptomycetaceae > Streptomyces > Streptomyces sp. NPDC059037. The sequence continues at coordinate 14,561 of NZ_JBHYIG010000108.1, read as the reverse complement.
CTTCCCCGCCTGGGACACGTACGGCATCGACGACGCCTGCGAGCACGAGGCTCTCGCCGGCTCACACCAGTAGCCGCAGCAGCTGCGCGCAGGCCTCCGCCTCGTCCGCATGCCGGGCGAGCGGGTGATGCGTGCCGCGTTCGTACGTCCCGGTCTCCCACGCCACGCCGTCCTCGGTCCGCCGCAGGTAGACGAAGTCGGGGGGCGTGGGGGCCGGTTCGTGGACGCCCTCGATCCAGTAGTAGCCGTCGGCGACACCGGCCGCGCACAGGGCGGCGGGCAGTCCACGGATGTCCATCGGCGTGCTAGCCGTTCGCGGGCTCGAGGTAGCCGTGCTCGAGGAGCCACTTCACGTTCAGGCGCTGGCCCTCGCCCGGGTCGAGGAACACCGCGTCGAGCTTGATCTGCTGGCCATGGCCCGGCTGCTCGAACCAGGGGGCGATGCTGCCCTGCCAGACGTAGAACGGCTTGCTCACCTCGTAGACGCGGTAGTCGCAGGCGACCGCGGCGTCACGGGTGTTGAGGTTCTGCGGGGGCAGCGCGCGCTTGGCGTACGGGTCGCCCGCCGGGGCCAGGTACGAGCCGTACTCCGAGCCGAACCGGTCGAGCAGCTCGCCCTCCTCCAGCTCCTCGGGGTGCTTGTCGACCTGGCCGTTGACCGTCTCGAAGCCGTCGTTCGGCGGGTACTTCCAGCTGCCGGAGTCCGCGGGGCCTTCCCAGTACTTCTTGAGGAACGACGACGGTGTCAGGTCACCCGTCCGCTTCCAGCCCTTGAGCAGCGGGCCGACCGGCTTCTGCCCCTTCTTGGGCAGCCACTTCGGGCCGAGCCGCGCGTCCTTCTGGAACTCTCCGGTGCAGGGCTCGTGCGGCTTCGACGCCGCCGCGGCCTTCGGCTCCGCGACCGCCGTCGCGGCCGGCGCCGCCGCCATGGCGGTCGCGACACCCAACGCGGCAAGAACGGTACGGATCCGGATCACAGAACTGCGGTCCACTCGACAACTCCTCGCGTGTCCACGGGAAACGGGAACAGATCGGGAACAGGTACGGGACGAGAAACGAAAACAACTCGCACACCGTATCCGAGCAGTGGCTCTCAGTGGTCATCTTCCATGGTGGCGAGCCGAAACCAGCCATCCGCAGGGGCCGGCGCGGGATGCGGCTTGGATATGTCCGGGAGCCTGCCGGCGAACTGCCGCTGGAGGTCACCGGATTCATCGGGCGTGTGCGTGAACTGCGTGAGATCGGCGCACTGCTGGGCAAGGCCCGCCTCGTGACGCTCACCGGACCCGGCGGCGTCGGGAAGACCCGGCTCGCGGCGCGGGGCGGTGGCCGTGGCGTACGCCGTGGAGGACAGGGGCGGGCTCCCGGAGGCCGAAGCGGTCACCGCGGTCAGGGAATCCGTGGTGCCCCGGCGAGCGCGGACGAGGTCCGGCGGACTCACCCACCGGGAGCGGGAAGTGGCCGCGCTGGTCGTCGAGCGGCTGGCCGACCGGGAGATCGCCGAACGGCTCGTCGTCGCCGAGCGGACCGTGGACGCCCATGTGGAGCACATCCTGACGAAGCTGGGGCTCGCCTCGCGGACGCAGATCACCGGCCTTGAATGAGCCCCCGTCCCGACCCGCGCCTCACGCCGGGACGTCATCGCCGTCGGGAACGTCCAGTTCGGCGGGCAGGGCGTCCAGGACGGTGAAGCTGCGGTCGAGGCGGGTGATGCCCATGACCCGCCAGACGCGGGGAGCGCAGCGGACGAGTCTCAGGGCGCGGCCTGTGGCGGCGGTTCGGTTTCTGATGCGCACGAGGAGCCGCAGGCCCCCGGCGTCCAGAAAGGTGACCTGCCGCAGGTCCACCACCACGTCGGAGCCCGCCCGGTCGAGGAACTCCCTTAAACACGACTCCAGTTCCTGATCCGCCCAGGCGTCCAGCTCGCCGTGGAGTGTCAGCACGGTCAGACCCTCCACCACATGGTGACGCAGCCCAAAACTCGGGTCGGATATGCCCATGGGCTACCCCCAAATTCCCTTCCCCGCATACGAAGAGTGACGAATTCGCGCGTGGTGCGGCGTACCCGACGGCACCGGGCGCCGCCGGGGTCCGGGGCGGCGCCGAGTATGGCATCTACATCTTGCCCGTTCAGATGCCTTTCATGCCTCGCGATGGCGCCACCGGTCGCAACTGGGGGCAACTTGGCGGCAATTCCACGTCAGTTACTGTCCGTAGTTTCCGCTCCGGATGCGGAGGCGGGGGCTCATGCCCGCGGCATCCCTCCGAGCCCGTCGCGGGTGCGGCGCGTCATGAGGACGTAGACCGCGGATGCCACCAACATGCCTGCGGGCAGGGCGAGATCAACGCCGCCCAGAGCATCGGCGACCGGGCCGGTGTACGCGGTGTTCACACACAGGGCGGCCGCGGTGACACCGGCGGCGAGCGCCGCCGCACCCGCCCAGTTGACGCCCGCGGTGAACCAGAAGGGGCTGCCGGGAGTCTCGTCGGTGAGCGCGATGCCGTCGTAGCGGTTGCGGCGCAGCACGATGTCCGTGGCGTAGACGGCCGTGCTCGGGCCGAGCAGGACGACGGTCAGCTGGAGGACGTTGCTGACGGTGTCGAGGAAGTTGGAGGCGAGCAGTCCGTACAGGGTGAGCGAGACGGCGGCGATCCCGTCGACGATGACGCTGACCGAGCGGCGGATGCGCACGCCGACGGCCTGGAGAGCGAGGCCGGCGCTGTACGCGGTGAGGGCGTTGATGGCGATCGTGCCGAGGATCAGGGCGAGCAGGAAGACGGGGGTGAACCAGCCGGGCAGGATCTTCTCGAGCGCGGACTGCGGGTCGGTCATGTCGACGGCGGTGGCGGCGAACACGCCGAGGGAGCAGACGATCATGCTGGGCACGAAGCCGCCGAGGAGGGTCCAGCCGACGATCGCCATCTTGGGCGTCGTGGCGGGCAGATAGCGCGAGAAGTCGGCGCTGGTGGTGTACGACAGCGGGCCCGACGCGATGAGCGTGACACCGGCGATGACGGTCGCCCACAGGTCGGTGCCGGTCAGCGGTTCGGCGGGCAGGTACGAGAAGTCGGTGTGCCCGATCACGCTGACGGCGACGACGGTGAACGCGGCGGCCAGCGTCAGCGTGATCGGGAGGTAGAGCCGCATGATCATGGCGTGGCCGAAGACGCTGATGGTCAGGGTGAGCGCGGCGATGACGATGATGACGGCGACCTTGACGCCGGTGTCCGCGGTGATGCCGACCTTCTCGACGAGGGAGAAGGCGGCGACCGCGGCGGCGGACAGGTTCAGGGCGAAGTAGCAGACGGAGATCATCCAGCCGACCACCGCGTTGTTCACCCGGTTGCCGCGGATCCCGTAGATCGCGCGGGTGACCACCTCGCTCGGCGCGCCCGCGGCGGGGCCCGAGACGGAGAGGAATCCGGTCAGCGCCCAGAACAGGTTGCCCACGAAGAGCACCGCGAGGGCTTGCCAGAGGCTGAGGCCCATGAGGATCAGGGCGCCGCCGACGACCAGGCTCAGATAGTTGACGTTCGCCGCCGCCCAGACGGAGAACAGCTCGCGCGGACGGCCATGGCGTTCCCGTTCGGGAATGTGGTCGATGCCATGTGCCTCGATGCGAACCGCACGCTCAGAGGGCAGCGGCGCCTTGGCGGCGCCGTCCGTTCCTGGCTTGTGCGGGTCGGGAATCGTGGACGCCATGAGGCCCTCCGGATGCTTGTCGTGCCCGACCGCTTGCTTATTGGTCGCACACTCAATAACGTTGTGGCCATGTCGTCAAGCGTTCAGCGCAAGCGAATTCGGAAATCTCCGGCCGCCCGACGTGCGGAAATCGTCGAGGCGGCCGCCGCCGTCGCCCTGACCGAGGGGCTCGAGTGCATCACTCTGCGGCGGATCGCCGATGAGCTCGATGTCCGGCCCGGGTTGGTCAGCCACTACTTCCCCTCGGCCGAGGATCTCGTCGCCGAGGCGTTCGGCGGCGCCGCGAGCGCCGAGCTGGATGCCCTCCTGCCGGCCGAGCGGTCCGACGCCTCTCCCACCGAGCACCTCGCGCGGTTCTTCGCATGTGCGACCGGTGAGGCGTACGAGGACATCAGCCGGCTCTGGATCAACGCGCGCCACCTCAGCCGCTACCGGCCCGTCCTGCGGGACCGGGTCGGCGAGCAGGAGGCGGCGTGGCGCGGCCGGCTCGAAGGCCTCATCCAGGAGGGCGTCGAACGCGAGGAGTTCCGCACGGACGACCCCTATGTGACGACCATTCAGATCCTGGTCGTGATCGACGGCCTCGGCGCGCACGCCAACACGGACACCAGCAACCGTCCCGAGGCGGTGACGCGGATGGCCGTCACCACGGCGGAACGCGAACTGGGCCTGGTGAACGGCACGTTGACCCGACCCGTCGACACGCCCTCCGACCAGGCGTAGCCGCCCCTCCGCCGCCCCGCCTTCCCCACCCGCATTTTCAAGGAGCCTCTGTGCGCACCCGTCTCGTCCTGCTCTCCGCCCGGCTGCTCGACCCGGTCACGGGCCGGTTCCTGCCGGACACCGCCCTGGCCGTGTCCGGAGGGCGGATCACGGCGCTGGGCGACGACCGGCAGATCCGTGCCCTCGCGGACGCGTCGACGGAGGTGGTCGACCTCAAGGGCGCCGTGGTGACCCCCGGCCTTGTCGACGGCCACCTGCACCCCGTCTCGGGAGCGGAGCTGACCCACGGCCTCGATTTGTCGGCCTGCACCGACCTGGACGAGGTGCGCGCGGCGCTCGCCGGCGAGGTCCGTTCGCTGGCGCCCGGCGCGTGGCTGCACGGCTGGGGTCTTGACCCGAACGTCTTCGGGGACCGGCCCGTCGAGACCGCCGCCCTCTCCCCCGTGCTCGACGGCGTACCGGCGCTGCTCCAGATGTTCGACGCCCACTCGATGCTGGCCAGCCCGCGCGCGCTCGAACTCGCCGGTGTCGACGGACCGCGCACCTTCGCGCAGGCCGCCGAGGTCGTCTGCGACGACGCGGGCCGGCCCACCGGGCTGCTCCTTGAGGACGCCGCCTGCGAACTGGTCGAGCGCGCCGCCCCGCGGCCCACGCACGCCGAGCGGCGCGCCCGGCTCGCCACCGCCCTGCGCGGCATGGCCGCGGCGGGTCTCACCGGGGGCCACGCGATGGACGCCAACGGCGAAAGCCTCGCGCTGTACGCCGAGTTGGACGCGGCCGGGGAGCTGCCCCTGCGGCTGCGCGTCGCCCCCTGGTGCCAGCCGGGCGCGGACGCCGAGGCGCTGTGCGCGCTCATCGGGCAGCAGGGCGCCGGCGGTGCGCTGTGGCGGACCGAGGGCGTCAAGCTCTTCATGGACGGCACCATCGACAACGGCACCGCCTGGCTCGAACGCCCCGACTGCCACGGCGAGTCCACGCACGCCTTCTGGCCCGATCCCGCCGCCTACACCCATGTCATCGGCGAGCTGCACCGGGCGGGGGTGCCCACCGCCACGCACGCCATCGGTGACGCGGCCGTGCGGCATGCCCTCGACGCCGTGGAGAAGGCGCGGGCCGCAGGGGAACGCCCGGTCCGGCACCGGATCGAGCACATCGAGACGGTGCCCGACGACACCCTGGCCCGGTTCGCCGAGCTCGGCGTCATCGCGTCCATGCAGCCCACGCACTGCTGCGACTTCACCCGGGCCGACCACACCGACAACTGGTCGCGCCGTCTCGGCGAGGAGCGGGCGTCGCGCGCCTGGCGCTGCCGCGATCTGTGGGACTCCGGCGCCACGGTCGTTCTCGGCTCCGACTGGCCCATCGCCCCCTACCCGCCGCTGGGTGTCATGGCGGGCGCCCGCCACCGCCGCCCGAGCCATGACCTCGGCCAGCCGCCGCACGGTCCCGAGCAGGCCCTGTCGGCGCTGGAATCGCTGCAGGCCATGACGGTGAACGCCGCTCACGCGGCGGGCGATGAGCACGAGGCCGGGCAGCTCGCCGTCGGCTTCCGCGCCGACCTGACCGTCCTCGCCGACAACCCGCTCACCACCGACGCCACCGATCTGCCGGATCTGCCGGTCCTGCTCACGGTGCTCGACGGCCGCGCCACGCACCGCGACGCGAGCCTCTGAGCCGCCCCCGCCCGTTGCACGGAACGCAACTCAAGTTGCACCTCTTGTCCATGGGCCCTCCGGGCAGCACTGTGTCTGTCACACGCGTCACCACCGTCACATGAGGAGCGGGCATGGAGGCAGGCATGAGCAGTGGGTCCGGCGGGCGGTCCGAGGCGCACGGCTGGGGTCGGCGCGGGTTCATCGGAGCCGTCGCCGCCACGGCCACCGCCACCGCTCTCTCCTCGTCGCAGACCGCCGACGCCCTGTCGCCCCGACGTCCGCAGCGCCGGACGCGGCCGCTCTTTCTCGGTACGTACACCACCAAGCCCGGCGGCGGCACGGGCCTGGGTCTCGCGACGTACGACGACGCCACGGGACGTATCACCGCCACCGGCACGCTGACCGGCGTACCGGATCCCTCCTACCTCTGCCTCCACCCATCGGGCCGCACCCTGTACACCGTCAACGAGCAGGAGCAGGGCGGCGTGACCGCGGTCGCGCTCTCGTCCTCGGGCCCCGAAGTCCTGGGCTCGCGCGGCACCGGTGGCGCCGGGCCCTGCCATCTGTCCGTGCATCCGGGCGGCCGCTGGCTGCTCAGCGCCAACTACCTCTCCGGGAGCGTGGCCGTCCATCCCGTCCAACCCTCGGGCGCGCTTGGCGAGTTGACCGATGTCGTCACGCACTCCAGTCCCCCGCCCGGTCCGGGGCAGGAGGGGCCGCACGCCCATCAGATCGTGACGAGCCCGGACGGCGGGCATGTCCTCGCCGTCGATCTCGGCACCGACGCCGTGTACAGCTACCGCCTCGACACGAAGGCGGGCAGGCTGACGCAGGTCTCGTACGCCGCGCTCCGTCCCGGCGCGGGGCCGCGGCACCTCACCTTCCACCCCTCGGGGCGGTTCGCCTATGTCGCCAACGAGGTGGACAACACCGTGGCCGTCTGCGCGTACGACCCCGCCAGTGGGCGGCTGACTGCGGGTGAGCCGCAGTCCACGGGCACGGGCGAAGGCACCAGCTATCCGGCGCAGTTGCTCGTCACGCGCGACGGCGCCTTCGCCTTCCTCGCCAATCGCGGGCACAACAGTCTGACCCGGTACGCGATCGAGGCGGGCGGCGCCCGGCTGCGGCTGCTCGACACGGTGCCCGTCGGCGGCGACTTCCCCCGGCACATCGCCTTCTCGCCGTCACAGCGACTGCTGTTCGCGGCGAACCAGAAGTCGGGTTCGGTGAGCGTCTTCCATGTCGGCACGAAGGGCCAACTGCGCCTGGCGGGCGAGCCGTTCGCGGCCCCCGTGGCCGTGTGCGCGCTGCCCCTCTAGGGCGCGTACAGCTGGGAGGCGGAGGGTGTGCGCGCCCGCTGCCGGTCGGGCTTGGTGTACAGCCGTCGACGGCAAAGCGGTCGCTCAGCGGCGGGATGTACCCGGGTAAGGACAGCACCGCGCGGAACTACCCTGGCCATGAACGAGACAATCGCACCGCGCCTTCGGCACGACACGGCGGAGACGGCCTCAGTTTCTTCTGCTCATCCAGCAGTTGAGCCCCGCGGCCCGCGAGGGATGAGCCCGTTTCGGCCGCGCCGCACACCTACGAGGGAAAGGCTGCACCCCGTCCATGACTTCGTTCCGCCCCGCCCCCGCCTGGCTCTCCGACGCCGTCTTCTACCAGATCTATCCGCAGTCCTTCGCCGACTCCGACGGCGACGGGATCGGTGACTTCAACGGCATCACCGAGCACCTCGACCACCTGGCCTGGCTCGGGGTCGACGCCGTCTGGATCAATCCCTGCTTCGTCTCGCCGTTCCGCGACGCCGGGTACGACGTCGCGGACTACCTCTCCGTCGCGCCCCGCTACGGCACCGACGACGACCTGGCCAAGCTCGTGGACGAGGCGGGCCGGCGCGGCATCCGGGTCCTCCTCGACCTGGTCGCCGGTCACACCTCCGACCGGCATCCGTGGTTCACCGCGTCCGCCGACGACCCGGACGACCACCGCTACATCTGGGCGCCCGACGGCTGCCCGGACGGTTTCGTACGGTCGCCGGGGTCCCGCCCCGGTGCGTATCTGCCGAACTTCTTCGACTCCCAGCCCGCCCTCAACTTCGGCTACGCCCGCCTCGATCCGGCCGAGCCGTGGCGGCAGCGGGCCGACGCCGATGGGCCGCGCGCCAACCGCGCCGCGCTGCGCGACGTCATGCACCACTGGCTGCGGCTCGGCCTCGCCGGATTCCGGGTCGACATGGCGCACTCACTGGTCAAGGACGACCCGGACTGCAGCGCCACGGCAGCGGTGTGGACCGAGCTGCGCGGCTGGCTGGACACCGCCCATCCGGAGGCGGTGCTCCTGTCGGAGTGGGGCGATCCGGCGGTGTCCGTCCCCGCCGGGTTCCACGCCGACTTCTTCCTCCAGTTCGGCGGCCCCACCGACGGCAGGCCGCTGCGCTCCCTGTGGAACAACCGCGCGGGCACCGACTCCGAGGCATGGGATCCGGTCGCCCCGTTCTTCGACCCGAGCGGCCAGGGCTCGCCCGATACGTTCGTCGAGGCGTGGCGGGCGGCCCGCGCGGCCATCAGCGACGCCGGGCACATCTCGCTGCCCACCTCCAACCACGACTTCTCGCGCCTCAACTGCGGTCCGCGCACCGCCGAACAGCTCCCCGCGGCGTTCGCCTTCCAACTCACCTGGCCCACGCTCCCGGCGATCTACTACGGCGACGAGATCGGCATGCGCTACATCCCCGGCCTGCCCGACACCGAGGGCAGCGTGCTCGGCCCGCACTACAACCGGGCGGGATCGCGCACCCCCATGCAGTGGGACGACGGCCCCGCCGCGGGCTTCTCCACCGCCCCGGCCGAGCGCCTCTACCTCCCCGTCGACCCCGATCCGCGGCGGCCCACCGTCGCGGCCCAGCGCGCCGACGGCACCTCGCTGCTGCATCTCGTACGCCGCCTGATCGCGCTGCGCAAAGCCGCCCCCGAGCTGGGCCCGGACGGCTCGGTGGAGGTGCTGCACAGCGGCTATCCGTTCGCGTACCTCCGGGGCGGGCGCTTCCTCGTCGTGGTCAATCCGCGCAGCGCGCCCGCGGCGTTCCCCACCGGGCTCGTGGCCGGTACGGCGCCGCGCGCCCTGGAGGCGCAGGGCGTGGAGGCGCAGGGCGGCGCCGTCACGGCGCGGGGATTCGGGTACGGCGTCTTCGATCTGGACCCCGCGTTGAAACCCTCGTAAGCCCCAGTCAAGTCCCTCCGGGACAGATGTCCCATGGGGACGCCACGGATGTACAGCCCAGGCACCGCCCCCCGGCCGCGCGGCCGAGGACCGCAGGCAGCGCAAGGCCCGGCAGACACGGGAGGCGCTCGCCGACGCGGCGATCGACCTGATCCTGGAGCACGGCCTCGCTGCCGTCACCGTCGAGGCCATCGCCGAGCGCGCCGACGTCACGCGCCGCACCTTCAGCCGCCACTTCGGCGGCAAGGAGGCCGCGGCGCTCGACTTCACCCGCGCCGACGGCGGGATGGCACCGCCGCCCCCGGACGCGGGCGCTCCTCGCGCTCGTCGACACGGAACCTGCGCTGTTCGCCGCGTACGAACGCGTCCGGGTCGACGCCCAGGACGAATCCGTCCGGATCATCGCCGACCGGCTGGGCACCGACCCCTTCCGGGACCAGCGCCCGGCCGTGATCGTCGGTGCCGCCGCCGGGGTGCTGACCGCCGCCCTGCGCAGCTGGGCGCGCGGCGGGTACACGGACGACGAGGACCTCGCCGCGCATGTGGCGCGGGCCTACGACGTCCTCACCGGGGAGGCCGCGGGCGGCGGCGCCATCGTCAACGTCGCCTCGATCCTCGGCTCCGTCGGCTTCGCGGGCTCCCCCGCGTATGTCGCCGCCAAGCACGGCGTCGTGGGCCTCACGAAGACGGCCGCCGCCGAGTACACGGCCAAGGGCATCCGCGTGAACGCGGTCGGCCCTGGCTTCATCGAGACCCCGCTCCTGCGGAACATGGACAAGGAGGCGTACGACGCGCTGGTCTCTCTGCCCGGCGGGCCGCCTCGGTCACACCGAGGAGGTCGCCGAGCTGATCGCCTTCCTGCTGTTGGAGCGCGCCTCGTTCATCCACGGCGGCTACACCGCCCGCTGATCCCGCTCCCCCTGCCTGTGTCTACGGCTACGTCTCCGGCTACGGCTTGGTGAAGTCGACGTCCTGGGCCCTCGCGACGATCTCGACCTCGTCGCCGAGGGCCCATTCGGCGACCCGCGACACCATCGCCGCCGGGACCGCGTCGCTGATTCCCTCCGCGGCGGGGATGTCGTACGTCGCGTGCGCGTCGTGCGGCATGACGACGCGGAAGTCGAGTTCGAGGGCGGTGCGCGCGGTGGCGAGGACGCACATCTCCGACTGCACCCCGCAGATGGCGAGGTCGCGCACGCCTGCATCCGTGAGCAGCTCTTCGAGCCCGGTCTCCTCGAAGCCGTCGTCGATGGTCTTGCGCAGCACGGTCTCGCCCCGGTCCGTGTCCACGGGGAGGTGGATCTGCCAGCCGGGAGTGCCGGGTTCGTCGACGGAGCCCGGCTCGCCGTCGTTCTGAAGCTGGATGACGAGGGCGCCGGCGGCGCGGGCCCGCGTGATGAGGTCGATCGTACGGTCGAGGACCCGGGCCGCTTCCGGTACGGCGCCGTCGCCGGAGACGAAGGCGGACTGCATGTCGACGACCAGCAGGGCCTGAACGGGCTGCGTGGCCCCGTCCATGGACTGCGTCTTGTGTATGGGCTGCTCTAAGGGCTGCGTCTTGTTCTCAGTCACGGTCCACCATCTTGCCTTCCGCCATCACCAGTCGTACGTCCCCCAGGGCCTCCACGTCCTTGAGCGGATCGCCGCGCACCGCGATCAGGTCGGCCCGGTAGCCCGGTGCCAGGCGTCCGACGTGGTCGGCGATGCCCAGGGCGTCGGCGGCCTCCGTGGTGGCCATGTCGATGACGCGGTCCGGTTCGATGCCCAGGTGCTGGTAGAAGCCGAGGCTCTGGGCCAGGCCGTCGCAGCCCGCGCGCTGGACTCCCGCGTCCGTCCCGGCGATCAGGCGGGCGCCGTGTTCCGCCATGGTCCGTACCTGTTCGAACATCGCCTTGGCCCGTTCGGCGCCGAAGAACATGGGCAGCATCCGCCAGTTGGGGCTGACGGTGGGGCAGATCCGGATGTCCTTGGCGACGATGGCGTCCAGGACGTCCTCGCGCAGGTCGAGGCCCTTGCGGGTCATCCAGGTGCAGTGCTCGATGGTGTCGACGCCGGCCATCACGGCGGCCACGATCCCGGCGGTCCCGTGTCCGTGCGCGGCGACCGGCAGCCCGGCCCGGTGCGCCTCGCGGACGACGGCGCGGATCTCGGGGGCGCCGAACTGGGCCTGCCAGGTGGCGGGGCCGCCGTGGGTGAGGCCGCCGCCGGTGGCCATCACCTTGATGACGTCGGCGCCCAGCTCCGCGTTGCGGCGCACCAGGGCACGGATCTCGTCCTCCCCGTCGACCTCTCCGCCGAGGAACCAGCAGTGGCCGCCCTTGGTGGTCAGCGGTGTGGTGGCGGCGACGATCCGGGGTCCGGGCACGGCGCCGCCGGCGATCGCCTCGCGCAGCCGCAGGGTGAGGCGGCCCCGGTCGCCCAGGTCGCGCACGGTGGTCACGCCGCTGTGCAGGAACTGGCGCGCCCGCTCCTCCATGGCGGCCATCAGCGTGCGGTCGTCGTGGGCGTCCAGGACGGCCACGGGGTCCTTGCTCGCGTCGAAGACCAGGTGGACATGGGCGTCGATGAGGCCGGGCAGCACCGTGGCGTCGGGCAGCGCACAGCGCCGCGCCCCGTCGCGCACCATCGGCTCGACAGCGGCGCGCGGCCCCGCGGCGACGATGGCCGTGCCGTCCGTCAGTACGGCGCCGTCCTTGACGCACTGGCCACGCGGCCCGGTCAGAACCCGCCCTGCCGTGATCAACGTCTGGCTCATCTCGACCTTTCCCACAAGGAGTTGGCGGAGCCGGCGGTGCTTGCCGGGTTCCATCGTCCGTCATGGGAGGGCGGAAGGGGATGTCCTGGCGGCCGTCCCGATGTGGACGCCACTTGCGCGCGCCGTCCCGCGGGGGCGCATAGCCTGGGTCGGAGCGCCCCGCTCAGGACGGAGGTCAGGGTCTGATGAGCACGGAAGTCACGGTCCTCCTCATGGCCGCCGGAGTCCTGGCCGCCGCCACGCTGGCGGTCGCGATCGCCCTGCTCGTACGCCTGGTCAGGGCGCGCCGCAGGCTGCGCAGGGCGGGGTTGCCGGTGGAACGTCAGTGGGTGTTCTGGGGTGCGGTCGCCTATCTCGTACTGCCCGCGGATCTGCTGCCCGATCCGGTGTTCCTCGACGACATCGGGGTGCTCGCGCTCGCGCTGCGGTCGATGCGGAAGGAACTGCCGGCGGGCTCAGGACTCGGGAGTCGCGGGGCGCAGTAGCGGGCGGCGCACATGCCGGGCCTTGGTCAGCAGGATGTGCATGCGCTCGGTCACCTGGGCGATGTCCTCGACGGGCTCGTCGAACGACAGCCGCACATCGGCCTGGCTGCGCGCCCGCTCCAGGCGCAGGGTGAGGCCGTACTGGTCGATGGCGAGCGGGCGTACGCGCACCACTCCGTTCAGGCTGTCGGCGTGGACGAGCCGGGTCAGCTGCTCGACGGCGTCCTCGTGCGCGTCGGCGAGGTGGGTGAGAAGGCGTGCCTCGGCCTCGGCCAGCGGGTCGGGGGCCGTCACGGCGAGCTCGTCGAGGTCGATGCCGATCCGCTCGCCGGTGGCGTCGTGCAGCACGGCGCAGGTCGGCGCGAAGACGAAACGCTCGCCGTCGGGCACGAGCGACCCCGAGAGCCACAGCCGGGCCCGGATCCGGTCCCTGACCGGCACCGGGGAGACATCGGCGAGTTCCAGCAGGGTGGACGGCTCGCCGCGCGGCGCGCAGATCATCGCGGTGGCCAGTGCGCTGTCCCGCGGTGGGACCAGCAGAACCGTCCCGTCCGCGCCGACGCTGTGCGCGCCGACGAGTTCGTCCCTGCCGATCTCGGTGGTCACCGCGCAGGACCACGCGGTGGCGAGCAGGGAACGCGCGCGTGCCGCTGCTGTGGGCAGGGTCGTGCTGATGTGACGGACACCCATTCGTCAACCTCCATTAGGTAAGCCTTGCCTAACTTATCGGAGATCAAGAGTGGGTGCTACCAGGCGGGGCCGACTTCCGCCTCACAGATCCCCGCCGGGCACGGTCGGGTGTGGGCAGCGGCTCGGGGCGAACGCGATCTCCGAGGTCCTACGCCTGTTCCACGGGCTGCCGCCGGTGCAGGCTGTGGGGGCGACCACCACGATCCCCCGACCGCGATCTCCCTTACCGCACAGGAGAGTTCACCCCATGCGTCTCATGCGCATCGGCGAGCCCGGCCACGAACGGCCCGTCCTCGCCTCATCCGACGGCCGGCACCACGACCTCTCGTCCGTGACCCGCGACATCGACGGCGCCTTCCTCGCCGCCCTGTCGGACGACTCCTCGCTCGTGCCCGACGCCTCCGAGCTGCCCGAGACGGACATCACCGGGCAGCGCGTCGGTGCCCCGATAGCCCGCCCGTCCGCCGTGCTCTGCATCGGGCAGAACTACGCCGCCCACGCCGCCGAATCGGGCTCCGAGCCGCCGGAGGAGCCGATCCTCTTCTACAAGGCGCCGAACACCGTCGTCGGTCCGTACGACGACGTCCTCATCCCGCGCGGCTCGAAGAAGACCGACTGGGAGGTGGAACTCGCCGTCGTCATCGGGCGGCGGACCTCCTATCTGGACTCGCCCGCCGACGCGCTCGCCCATGTCGCGGGCTACGCCGTCAGCAACGACGTCTCCGAGCGCGCCTTCCAGCTGGAGGAGTCGGGCGGCCAGTGGTCCAAGGGCAAGAGCTGCGCCACGTTCAACCCGCTGGGGCCCGTCCTGGTGACGGCCGATGAGGTCGGCGACCCTCAAGACCTGCGCCTGCGGTCGTACGTGAACGGGGACGTCCGGCAGGACTCCGTATCCGCCGACATGATCTTCGGGGTGGCGGAGCTCGTGCACCATCTGTCGCGGTATCTCGTCCTCGAACCCGGCGATGTCATCAACACCGGTACGCCACAAGGCGTCGCGCTGTCCGGGCGCTTCCCCTATCTGGGCGCCGGCGACGTGATGGAGATGGAGATCTCGGGCCTCGGCCGGCAGCGCAGCCGCTGTACTCCCGCGTGACAGGGAGATCGGCGGGCCCCGTGCAGCACAGGGCCCGCCGCCGTGCCCGCTCAGTGACCGCGGGCGATCCACTCCTCCAGATGCGGGGGCGCGGGCCCGAAGGGCGGGGTGTGGCCGGGGGCGGGGGGCGCCCCCCGCTCGGCGGGGGGCGGGCGCCCCCCCGCCCCCCCCGGCTGACCACCCGGGGGCCGCCGGGGACCTGGCGCGGGCGGTACTGCTCCTGGTCGCGCAC